>CAZKSK010000099.1:0-7813 GCA_964555225.1 uncultured Bacteroides sp. | reverse complement strand
AGTGAACGCAGGGCGTGCAGGTTAGTTGGTATAGGTCGTTCTACCTATCGTTATCAGTCTCATGCTCCAGTTGAAAACGAAGATATAACAAATCGTTTAACTGAGTTGGCATTAATCTGGCGTCGTTTTGGATACAGGCGTTTGCATGTCTTACTGCAGCGGGAAGGTTGGCAAGTTAACCATAAACGTGTTTACCGCCTCTATCGTAAGGCAGGATTATCCGTGCGCCGCCGTAAAAGAAAAAGAGTTCTTTTGGACAGAGGAAAACCTCAAACTATATTAGCAAAACCTAATTATAGATGGTCTATGGACTTTGTCTCCGACACCACTTCATCTGGGCAGCGTTTCCGTACGCTGGTTGTCCTGGATGAAGCTACCCGAGAATGTCTAACCTGTGAAGTCGATACTTCACTTACAGGCGATAGGGTTGCCCGAGTTTTAGATCGTCTTGCAGCTGATCGTGGTTATCCCAAAGAGATACTGTCTGACAACGGACCGGAATTTGCTGGTCTGGTATTAAACCAATGGGCCTATGGCAATAGAGTAGTTCAATTATTTATTCAACCTGGTAAGCCCATGCAAAATGGCTATGTTGAAAGTTTCAACGGGAAACTACGTGATGAGTGTTTAAACGAGCACTGGTTTAGATCTGTAGGCGAGGCCAGGAGAATTATTGAGTTCTGGAGAATAACCTACAACAATGATCGGCCTCACAGTGCCTTGAATAATATGACCCCGGCTGAATTCTGTGCAACTTTTTATAAGAAGCAGGCTTCTTAATCTAGCATTATGAGTGGTACAGTACTTGGGGGCAGGTCAGAATGACTAAGCGGGGATAGAGAACGGGGATAGAGATTTGAGGATGAACAGTTTAAAAAACTTAACTCAGAAGCAAAGAATAATCGTAGCAAGTATTTATTTGGTTATACTCACATTTCTTTTTTACTCCTTTGGGGGCAACTTTAAAAGTTTATTTTTTGATAGTAGTATGGATTCTAGTATATGGTTCTATGCTGGCGCTTTGATGATAATTCTCGGATCTTACGTTGTAGAGCCATTTTTCACGAAGCCATCTGATGCGATTGTCAATTCGATAGCTATGCTGATAGCTTTATTAGGATTAAATAATAAGAATGAGCTATATGGGTATTATTTTCTTTTTAGTTATGCAGTTATTGTACTTATTCTAAGTGTGACTGCCATATATTTGAAAGATGCATTAAAACCAGTATTTAATTATATTGGACGACTTAGCTTTATCATTGTTGAGACTTTAGGGAAATCAAAGGTTGCCTTTTCACTTATATATCTCTTAGCTGTTTACTCCTATTTTGCGAAAACGGAAACGATAATCGCTTTTATAATTATGCTATTTCTGTGGTTATGTTTGACTCTCTTTGATATTGTAGGACTGCTTCTGTGTTGGATTTCTAATACTTTTAATAAATTAAGCAAGATAAGTACAAAGGAGATAGGCAAAGCTATTGGTTTTTATAATCCTTTTTTATTTAAAGCCGAAATTGATTATACCAATAGTAATGCAGTGCAATTATCCTATGGAGACGTTGTTGGAATTCAGAAGAAAAATAACTTATGTTCTATTGGAGTTGTCGTCAATACAAAACAATTGTTGAATAAGCAGTGGGTAGATATTTTATTACTGACTAATTCACAAAATTGTGAGATCAATATTAATTTTGAACAAAAAAGTTTATCGAGTGAAAGCAATTCAATATATACTAAGAATAATTTAATCTTTCAAATAGCATTATCTGAACTTGATCAAGAAGTCAAAAATGCGGTCGAAAAAAATGAGTTGTACTTAAACATTAATAATTTTGTTGGCTTTGTTACACATGGTTCTAATATTAATACCATAAATTTCACTATTGTTCGAAGTAGGTCAAGCTCAAATCATGAAATTACAGAAGGCACAATATTAAAAACCAAAATTTATAATAATGAAACACTTTATCAAGTTATAAATGGTAATACAAGAGAAGAAAGATTGGAGAATAATGATAATTACGGATATCTAATTGGTATAGCTAGGAAACTAGGCATCTACAATAGAGAATCAAAACAGCTTAATACATCCAAGTGGATACCTGTTATGTATAGCCCAGTTTATTTCGCTAATACTCAGAACTGTACTGAAGAACAACTTAGGGATATTGCCTTGAATTCTATCGGAAGATTACCAGACACGGATATGGAAATACCCATAAATGATATAAATGCAATTGTAACTCACAATACTGCCATACTCGGAATTTTAGGAATTGGCAAGTCATGTTTAGCTTTTGAACTAATTAAAAAAATAACTCAACAGAACATAAAAGTGATTTGTATAGACATTACTAATCAATATAATCATCCTAATAATGGCTTAAGTAGGTATATTAACCAAGAATCAATCGAATTTGAATTAAATGCTCAGCATATTACTGAACTGCGGCAACAAAAAAATAGGAATGGAAATAGAAACAACCCAAACGAATGGGGAAACATGGCATTATATTCAGAAAAACTAGATACGGTAATAACATCGTTTGCACAAAACGATGATAAAAAAGTATTGATTTTAAATCCTGATTGGCACCCAGTTACCAAGGCGCTAAGCAATTTTAATATTGAAAGCACAGTTGATTTAACTGCGGCAGAAAAAACTCGCATAATCTCTGAGCGTATATTCATGCATGCGAGATCGTTAGGGGAAACAACTGAAGCGAGATTTCTTATCGTCTATGAAGAAGCTCATTCATTGGTTCCAGAGTGGAATTCTGTTGCCAATGAAGGAGATAAAGCGGCAACAAATGGTACTGCAAAGGTGATTCTACAAGGTAGAAAATATGGTTTGGGTTGTCTTGTTATAACTCAAAGAACGGCAAACATTAGTAAAAGTATACTTAATCAATGTAACACCATTTTTGCTTTGAGGGTATTTGATGACACCAGCAAGGATTTTCTGCAAAACTATATAGGGCAAGACTATACTAATACTCTTCCAACTCTTGAGGAACGTCATGCAATAGCAATAGGCAAAGGACTTAAATTAAAACAACCTGTTATAATTAAACTAAATGAAGTAAATGACCTAATTGGACCATAACCGAGGAGGGTATAGATAAAGTTTTGTGTGATAATAAACGATTTAATAAGTAAGGTGCAATAAGATATATACGTAGAGTCAGGGAAAAAACTTCCTAAGGATTGAGAAGCAGTTATAGATGTTTTAATTAAACCGGTTGATGATCGAAATGATACCGAAATAGACAGTAGATTTATAAAAGAAATGAACATTGGCATTGAGTCAACTGAACCTTAGGGTTGCTATTTAAATGCTGATGGGGGATAGTAATGCTAAGAAATATTAAGCCGGAAGGCAAACAAAAGGAAGTGCTGGCACTCCCAGCCACTGGCCATACTGTTGTTTTAGGAACTGCAGGTAGTGGCAAAACTACAATGGCTTTATTTCGTGCGATTGGGCTTGCAAATCTGCCTTCTCGCCCAAATGTGCTTGTTGTTACTTTTAACAGGGCACTGATTCAGTATATGTCAGTAATTACTAATACATCATTCCGTAATCTAAGAATTGAAACCTATCATAAATTTGCACGAGGCTATCTTAATAGTGTCGACAAAATGCCTGCCTGGAACGGCATTTTAGATCCCGAAGGAAAGGAGTATTACATCAGCCAAGCTCTTGAAGAAGCAAAAAAAAAGTGGCCTGAAGAATCTACTTTCAAAAGACAGATTTCGGTTTTTATTGACGAGATTACTTTCATGGAACGTTTCGGCATTGAGACGCTCGATGATTACTTAAGGGCTGAACGCATTGGCCGTGCTTCAGTCAATATCAAGCGTGAAAACCGGAAATGGTTCTATATAATATATGAAGAATACCGTGCTCTAAGGGGCAACCCTTATGACTGGGATGATATAGCTCTTTATGTGTATAAAGAGCTGCAATCAGATACCAGGCCGAGGTTATACAACCACATCATCGTCGACGAAGGGCAGGATTTTTCCCCGATGATGATTAAGTCCTTAATCGCTGCTGTTGATGAAAATGGTTCATTTTCATTTTTTGGTGATGTTGCCCAACAAATATATGGGAGTCGTCTATCGTGGCGCGACTCTGGTATAAACATAGAAGATGGAAAAGTATGGAGGTTTGACAAAAACTATAGAAATCCAGCCACTATCTCTGCTTTTGCGAAGGACATTACCGGTAGTGTGTATTGGGAGAAAGACAGCGATATGATTGCACCTTCAAGTTTTATCGCCAAGGGCCCAAAACCTGTCCTGATTCATTTCGCAACCAAAGAGAACGAACTAGCATGGCTGATCGAGCAGGTAAAAACAAGCGCTTTAGCTTCATCAAATGTTGTTATATGCCGCAATCGTGCTATTATTGATGAGGTCAACAGAGCTTTTAGGAGAAATGGCATAGCCCCGACTATCATCAATAGAAATCAAGCCGGATTTGCAAGTGTAAAAGATGTTTACTTAAGCACTTTTCATGCAGTGAAAGGACTTGAATTTGAGAATGTATTCATACCATTTCTATCGGACGACATTTTTCCTGATAAAGAAATCTTGGAAAAAGCAACGTCTTTAGAACGAGCGCTTGCGGATGAATTGAAGTTGCTGTATGTCGCGGTAACTAGATCAAAATATGGGTTGTTTATGTCATATCACGAAACCTTATCTCAATTGTTCCCAAAAGGGTCTAGAAACTATGACAAAGCTGATGGAGAGGACTTATGATGGGGGCCCACAATTTTTTAAAAGATCGCGGAGTGACGCGGCTTTGCCATTTTACTAAACTTCAGATGTTGACACATATACTCTCGCCAAACGAAGGAATTCTTGCAAGCGATTCTATTCGGTCTGATGTAAAAACTGTAACTGATTGTGATAGATACGACGGCGAGCTTCAATATGTATGTTGTTCAATTGAGTACCCTAATTCATGGTTTTTAAGACAAGCACAGCAACGGGATACCGACCAAGTATTTCGGGACTGGGTAGTTCTTTACATAGATTTGGGAATATTAGATTATAGAGATGCTAAATTCTGCGCATGTAATGCTGGTAAAAGTCGGGGGCGTTATATCTTTAGTGATTTAAATCGGTTGGGAACACTGTATTCCTCGCCGACCGTACTTGGCAGACAGCGAAACCCGAAAATGATCAAATGTTGCCCCACCGACGACCAGGCCGAGGTATTAATAAAAGATAGTGTTCCCAGAAGCTACATATATGGAATAGCAGTAGGTAATAATGATGTTGGGGCAAGGGTGGCAGCTATACTTACCACATTTTCAATCCCAGACAAACGAATTTTCGTTGCACCTGATGTGCTGAACACAAACTGGAGTAATATCGTCAGAAACGGAGGAAGACCTAAAGAGACCCTATTTGAAGGCTGAGAGGTGAAAAAATATGTCTAACATACCGACTATTGCAGAAAAATGTACAGGTGCCTTGCTGGCATCAGGAATCGGTGATGCTTTAGGTTGGCCTAATGAACAGAGAGCAAGTAATACCAAAAAAAATATAAGGGCTAACGTTCAGTTCCAAGAATGGACTCGACGTTCTGGCGGTAGGTATTGGTCTCACTACGAAAAAATACTTCCCGGCGAGTATAGCGACGATACTCAAATGATATTAGCAGTTGCGAGAAGTATTATTACTGGGAATTGGGAGAACACATTAGTTAAAAAAGAGTTACCGTATTGGCTCGAATATGAACGTGGTGGTGGTAGCGCATTAAAGAAAGCCGCAATACTTCTTAGGAGCGGTAAAGTTCCATGGGAATCAACAGAGAGACGTGAATACTTCCTGGCCGGCGGTAATGGCGCAGCTATGCGTATATTACCGCATGTAATTGCAGCAGTTCATAAGCGAAACATAGAAACCATTATTTCAGATGTCATAAGAGATAGTATATATACACACGGTCATCCCAGAGCGATTTTAGGAGCATTATGTTACGCTTTCGCCCTCCATTACCTTATGAACAAGGAAACCGTTTTAGAGTATGGTGAGCTTATTAGAGCTGTAATTGATGGTGCAAAATATTGGAAAACTCCTAATCAGGATATTTTTCCTTCAGAGTGGCTCAATTTGGCAATAAAAGACTCTGGCTTTGACTATCTACATATTTGGTCTGATACTGCTTCCAGTATGCTTGAGAAGTTAGAGTTTATCAGTGACTCTTTAAATAAAGGTTTACTTGTAAATGATGGTGCCGTGCTTAAGCACCTCGAGTGCTTTGATAAATCTAACGGTGCTGGAGATGTTGCAATCCTTTCAGCACTATACTTTGCTTCAAAATATGCCAATAATCCTGTTCTCGGAATAAAGACTGCTGCGTATTCTTTGGGAGCAGATACTGATACAATTGCTTCAATGAGCGGAGGATTATTAGGAATGCTCTGCGGGACATCATGGATTCCAACTGAATGGAAACTACTCCAAGACTATGATTGCCTTGCCAATATTGCAGAAATCCTGATTGCCAATAACATGATAGAGGCATCGAAGCACATAACTAGTCAGCGTAAGATTTATCATAATGATTGGAAAGATTCGCCTATAGGCAAGATAAGAGTTCGTGATACATCGGTCGTACTAAGTGGAAAGTCAGGTAGAATTACTATTGAAAAAATTGAAACGATGTTAGGGCAAACACTCTATCTTAAGAAGTATGAGCGTATAGAGAAAAAGGCTATTACCGTAAATAATATGCAGGGCGAATTATTTAAGACTAATAGGATACCAAACACTGAGCAGACTTTTTTACTTACTCCGAAAAACGTACAGGAATTAATGGATAATCAGTTATTGATGCGAATTACATTTAAAAAAGTATTACAAATAGTTGATTTATTGATGGCTGGCAATTCCGATTGCAAGTCAGTAGCAGATAAGTTGAAGGTAGATAAAGATATTGTGGAAGTCGTCAATAATTATATCAATAAAGCCTGAAGCTTCGTTAATCATTGAATACAGAGTGCTATCAAAGTATGATCGACTCTTAAATCTAATAACTACCATCCTTTGTACCGGGTTGGCCTAAAATTCTTATTAGTAGATCAATACATTAATTCATAAAGCAGCAAATTACCCAATTTTAAAGTTGATTTGAAAAGCCAAAGCTGGAGAGAAGTAAGCATCCCGGGATACCTCCTTCAGATAATTGTCTTATTGCAGAAGAAGTATGAAACACATGAATTAATGTGTTTAGTTATCATTGCTTTGTGAATGTCAACGAAATAGTTTACCATTTGACAATGAATTTGTTTACCACTAATGACAGCCAGAGTGTTTACCACATTCCGGTCTTTGACAACGAAAAAGTTTACTACCCCTCAGTCGTTGTATATTTCGCTCAGATAGATCCACCAACACGGTATAATAGGGACACCCTCACGCTCAGATAAGGCCAAGCATGTTAATGTCAACGAAAATTAGGCCAAATACTGGTCAAAATTTAGGCCACCCACATTAAATAATATGTGAGTATTCCGGTGCAGCTGAGCCGCAGATCCGGAGGAAGTGATCCACCCTTCCGAAAAATGAGAGCCAGGGTTCCGGTTTATAAGGCCATGAAGCAGAGGGACGTTTTTTTGCTTTGCCGTGGAGGAAGCATGATGTTAGACCCTACGCCGTAACATAGGGGATACCCCTCCGTGGCACAAGCAGTTCTTTTATTTACCATTCGGACTTCGCTTCGCTCGTGACGAGACATTACTCCCTGCACTAAAATTTAGCCAGATGCTGCAAAAAAAGGCCACCTTAG
>CAZKSK010000098.1:0-7828 GCA_964555225.1 uncultured Bacteroides sp. | reverse complement strand
GGGACTCATATCGTCGTTTTGTACAAATGTATGGAGATGTCGTTCTCGGTATGAAACCGACAAATAAAGATGATATCGATCCTTTTGAAGCCATTATCGAAGACGTCAAGAAATCCAAAGGTGTAAAGCTGGATAATGAACTTGATACCGATGATCTTAAGACGTTGGTTAAGCGTTTTAAAGAAGCCGTAAAAGAACAAACTCATAAAGATTTCCCGACTGATGCCTACGAGCAACTATGGGGAGCTATCTGTGCCGTATTTGACAGCTGGATGAACGAACGTGCCATTCTGTATAGAAAGATGGAAGGAATTCCTGCCGAATGGGGAACAGCCGTTTCCGTTATGGCAATGGTATTCGGCAATATGGGGAATACTTCAGCCACGGGTGTATGTTTCTCCCGCGATGCAGCAACAGGTGAGGACCTCTTCAACGGTGAATACTTAATCAATGCACAAGGTGAAGATGTTGTAGCCGGCATTCGTACTCCTCAACAAATAACAAAAGAAGGTTCAAGACGCTGGGCCGTTCTGGCTGGTGTTGACGAAGCTACACGCGTAAGCAAATATCCTTCGATGGAAGAAGCTATGCCCGAGATATATAAAGAATTGGATATGATCCAGACCAAACTGGAAAACCATTATCACGACATGCAGGACATGGAGTTTACGGTTCAGGAAGGAAAGCTTTGGTTCTTGCAAACCCGTAACGGAAAACGTACCGGTGCAGCTATGGTTAAAATAGCCATAGATATGTTGCATCAGGGCATGCTTGATGAAAAAGCCACTTTGCTTCGTGTAGAACCGAATAAACTTGATGAATTACTGCATCCCGTATTCGATAAAGAAGCTTTGAAGAAAGCAAAAGTAATAGCAAAAGGCCTTCCCGCATCTCCGGGTGCAGCCTGTGGACGTATTGTATTTTTTGCCGATGATGCTGCCAAATTTGCCAATGACGGCCACAAGGTTATTATGGTCCGTATCGAAACATCACCTGAAGACCTTGCTGGAATGGCTGTGGCAGAGGGAATCTTAACTGCTCGCGGAGGTATGACTTCGCATGCTGCCGTTGTTGCCAGAGGTATGGGTAAATGCTGTGTTTCGGGTGCAGGCAAATTAAATATCGATTACAAAAAGAAAACAGTAGAGGTTGACGATCTTATTTTAAATGAAGGTGATTTCATCTCTCTGAACGGAACGACAGGACAGGTTTATGAAGGAAAAGTCGAAACAAAAGCAGCTACGGTTTCAGGAGACTTTGCCGAATTAATGAAACTCTGCGATAAATATACACGTCTGCAAGTACGTACCAATGCAGATACTCCACATGATGCTTCGGTAGCACGCGGTTTCGGAGCCGTTGGAATCGGTCTCTGCCGTACGGAACACATGTTCTTCGAAGGTGAAAAAATTAAAGCTATGCGCGAAATGATTCTTGCCGAGACCTTAGAAGGACGCCGTAAGGCTCTGGCTCGCATTCTCCCTTATCAAAAAGCCGATTTTAAAGGCATTTTCAAAGCCATGGAAGGGTATCCTGTTACAGTTCGCCTGCTTGATCCTCCTTTACACGAATTTGTTCCACACGATGAAAAAGGACAACGTGAAATGGCCGAAGTAATGCAAGTAAGTCTGGCATATATCCAAAAACGTGTTGAAGCATTGAAGGAACAGAACCCGATGCTAGGCCACCGCGGTTGCCGCTTAGGCAATACTTATCCTGAAATCACTCAAATGCAGACACGTGCCATTTTGGGAGCCGCACTTGAACTGAAGAAAGAAGGTATAAAAACACACCCTGAAATTATGGTACCTCTCACTGGTATTGTATATGAATTTGCTGCACAAGAGAAGATTATCAGAGATGAAGCGGAAGAGCTGTTCAAAGAAATGGGTGATCGTATCGATTTCAAAGTCGGAACGATGATTGAAGTTCCACGTGCCGCTTTAACAGCCAATAAGATTGCAACAAAAGCAGAATTTTTCTCTTTCGGAACGAATGATTTAACACAAATGACTTTCGGGTATTCTCGTGACGATATTGCCAGTTTCTTACCGGTTTATCTGGAAAAGAAAATCTTGAAAGTAGACCCGTTCCAGGTTCTGGATCAGAATGGAGTAGGGCAGTTAGTTAAAATGGCAACGGAAAAAGGCCGTTCGGTGCGTCCTGATTTAAAATGCGGTATTTGTGGAGAACACGGAGGTGAACCTTCATCTGTCAAATTCTGTCACAAAGTCGGTTTAAACTATGTATCATGCAGTCCGTTCAGAGTACCGATTGCACGTTTGGCAGCAGCTCAAGCGGCAGTCGAAGAACTATAACAACATTTCTGCCAATATAAAGCGATAAGGTAAATAAAATAACTTTATCGCTTTTTTTATATAGTAGGAATGCTTATTTTTGCAACAAATATAATTATTTATGCTATGAAGAAAAAATTAATAAATCTATGCACTTTCGCGTTTCTATTTTTCGGATCTTTAGTTCTGTTATCCTCGTGCAAAAGTTTAATGAATGCACAAAATTATGCTTTGAATATCAAGCAAGGCATGTCTCCTCAAGAGGTCGTTTCCATTATGGGACAACCTGACCTCAGACGTTTCAATGAAACAGGAGAAGAATGGGTATATAAAAAATCCGATATTTTTAATAGTTATACTTATGTTATTAATTTTTCCGATAACAAAGTGACTGCATTGGATTCTTTTATCAACCCACCTCAAAATCAACCGGGAAACGCCACTACCGTAGCGCCCCCTCCACCTCCTGTTAATCAACACAATTATAGGAGAAACAGAGCTCATATTGTAGGAGAAGAAGAATTTTCACATTTAATGGGAAATATCAAAAAAGAACCGTTCAAAGACGATCAAATGAAAATGCTTCAATTCTCAATAAACGGAAACCGTCTTTTTACATGTCGCCAATGCGTCCGTTTCATGTCACTTACCGTATTTTCGGATGAAAAGAAAGATATATTCAGATTGGTTGCGCCCTACATCATAGATCCTGAAAATTATAAATTGATAGTCAATGATATATCCGTTTTTAGTGAAGACGAAGTTCGAAACACATTACTTACTAACAGTCACAATAGAAGATAAAAAAAAGAATCATGATCTGTTTCCTTTCGATCATGATTCTTTTTTTATTTATATATAACTCAATTATAACTTCCCAATTTTTTCTCGTAATAAGCTCTCAAATCTTTCCAATGATAGTAAGGCTTCATATCAGTTTGGACAGGTAAAGTAGCTTCTTCTTCATTAAGCAAAACCTTAACGAGAATATCTTTACTTCCTGCTTTCTTATAAAAAATCATTTGAATATTGCATCCCATAGGAAATATCTTGTAGTTCTGCCACTGATCGGCCAATTCATCAAGATTATCAATACTCTTACCACAATTATTCAATTCCATCAAGCAAGCCAAAGGCATCACACAGACTTCATGTCCGAAACGCAGTGTGGCACCATTCTTACCCGTAGCGATTGCTTTATCGGCACTTGCAATCATATTCTTCAACAAATTACGTTGTGAATAGGGCATTCTACCTTTAGTAATAGGAGAAGGGCCATAATTCATATACCAATAAACATTTTCCGTTTGCCACAAATCATATATTTCATCTTTATTGAACAAGTCATAAAAAGAAACTTTCGTATAGTGACTTTGCTGATTACCGGTCACATCAAACAAATTGGAAATAAATTTTATTCCATTGATACTATCTCTGATAAAACTATTATCATTAATAAGTTCACTTAATACTCGCTGAGGATGAACATGTGCATTCATGTACTGATCCAAGACTTTATCTGTTTCATGCCTCAAACTTCTCAGTGCAGTATCATTATAATTCAAATAATACATATCGGCATGACTTGCATCATGTGTAATTTTCAACTTCGGATTCATTGAAATAAGCTGTTGGCACTCGTTTTCCATGGACAGAATACAACGAATAACAATCGTAGACCGTGCATCTATGGGTGCTGCTCCGGCAAATACCTGAGGAAAATTTTTATACATGCGCTTGGCAATGCCTTTATGCTGGTCGGCACCTAAATCAGTCAGTTCACCCAATCGATTGAAAGACGACTCTTCGATCTTTCTAAGTTCGGCAAGCACTTGTTTTCCTTTTTCTGTCAACTTTCCGTTCCGTTCGGCTTTTGTTAACTGTTCCACCGGAAATGCATATTGATTCTTATTAATCAGCCAGCGACTTCCGTGTCTTCCGTAATGATCGATATAGAAAGGCTGATATCCTTTCGGAGCAGGGGTAAGAATCGGAAGATTTCCCGATGGATAAGCATAATAATTACTTGCACTTCTCAGAATGTTACTATCGATCTCTTTACGCGCTGTTTGTGCCGTAATGGAACAAAAGCAAAAAACTAAACTAAATAGTAGAATCCAATTTTTTCTCATACTTCTTATTGTTTTTGTCCGGCTAAATTATAAAAAAAACCGATATGAAGAGCAATCCGGTCTTTGATTATAGCAAAAGAATGCTTAAAAAAAACGTAACCAGCCGATACAAAACCGATAAGGATGTCTTCTTCCTCGGCTGGTTATATCTTTTTCGACCTTTCAGTACGTTTTTTACACAAAATGAATAAATAAAAGAACAGCTTTTTAACTGTCCTTTTCTAAAAAAGCGCTAACTTTACAACGAAATAAACTAACACATGACTCGTTAACAGTATTAATTATTCAAAAAAATAAACACAAATACATTGACAAATGTTAAATACTCACTTTTTAAACTCTGCCAACGGGCATAACTTTTTTAAATAACACAATGAAAAAACTATTTTTTGCAATAGTATTTATACTATTAAATTCAGCTATTCTGTATAGCCAAGAAAAGACCGGGTATTATATTTCCGGGAAAGTAATCAATGAGAGCGAAGAGCCCGTTCCATATTGTACAATTGCTATTTGGCAGCAATCGGATTCGTCTCTTGTAACAGGCGGTATCACAGATGAAAAAGGTTTATTTAAAATCGGATTATTAAAAAAAGGACGCTATGAAGTAAGAGTAAGCCATCTTCAATACGGAAATCTTTCTTTACCTTTAGATTTGAATCAAGATGTTCGAATGTCGTCGATAAAACTACATTCATCCGCCGTACAGCTTGATGAAGTGACTGTTATCGCAGTAAAACCGTTAGTGAAATTTTCTTCGGATAAGATCGTTTATGATGTGACTAATGACCCCGAAGCCAAAAGAGGGAGCTTGCAAAAAATATTTGAAAAACTACCTCTGGTAACGCCATCAAAAGAAAACTTTTTGATACGGGGTAACATTGCACCGACGTATTTGATCAACGGCAAGAAATCATCATCGCTTGCAGTTAATCCGATAAACGTTCTGAAAAGCATACCGGCCAATACCATCAAAGAAATACAAATTATTACAAATCCCGGTGCGAAATACGACGGAGACAACACGGGAGGCATTATAAACATTATTACAAAAAATAAAGTTTCAACACCATTATCGGCTTATATTGGAACTTCAATAGACACAAAAGGTTCTGTTAACGAAACGGTTTCAATCGGAACGCAAATAAAAAGAGTCTTTATTCAAGGAACATATTCTCATTCCGATACAAATAATTACAAAGAAAAAACCATTTCGGAACGCACGAATGATGATGATTTGACTAATTATCTATTGAAACAGAAAAAAAATACAAAGTACACGAAAGATGACATGAATATGGTTATGTTGGAGTCATCATGGGTACCGGATACAATGAGTATTGTGAATTTTTCTTTGAATTATTATCACCTTGATACTCGTGGAAAAGAGACGCAATGGAATACGATGTTAGATAATCAAGGGAATGAAACATATTCATATTTAAACAATGGGAAAAACAAGACTTTGTATGAGAATCTGGATCTATCGGCTAATTATCAAAGAAAAATAAATAAAAACGGGAATTTGTTGTTAATGTATAAATACACGGATTTACCTAAAGAAGCAGATAATTATTTTATAATTGAAGATGCAATTAATTACAATAATCCAAGCATGCATAACTGGCAAAAAGAAAAGAGCAAAGAACATACGATGCAGCTGGATTATACATATAAAAGTTTGAACAAACATTTTTTGAATGCCGGTGTGAAATATATCATTCGTAATAACACAAACGATTCTAAATATTACACGCTCGACGAAAATGAACAATGGAATTATCAATATTCACCCGACGATTATTTCAGACATCGGCAAAGAGTACTTGCCATATATGGAGAATATGAACTGAAGCTGAAACCTTGGTCCTATAAAGTTGGTTTACGTGACGAGCTGACGAAAGAAAAAGTAATGTATGCTGATGATAAGTCTCAGAATTTCAATGTCAATTTTAATGATTTACTTCCGTTCGGTTCCATTTCCTACAATTTGAAGAATGGCGATCTGCTTAGCGCCACATACAGTAGCCGGATACTTCGTCCGAGTATTTATTACTTGAATCCCAAGATTACCTATATAGATCCGTCATCCATTTATTATGGGAATCCGGATATTCAATCGGAAAAGCATCGAACTACAAGTCTGGAATATTCTGCTAACAGACAAAAATATTCATTTAATCTGTCTTTGGATTATACATTTTGCAACAACTCCATTGAAAGTTTCTACGGAATTAATGATGAAGGGCTTTCTTTTCAGACATACAACAATCATGGCAGTTCCAAAAACGCCAGTCTCTCGGGATATATTTCATGTAAGCCCGTTCAATTCTTACGGTTCTCCGTTAATGCTACCGGAAGGTATGTCTATCTGAAAGACAGCCAGAATGGAGAGTCACTGACAAACAATGGTTGGACAGGGAATCTGTCGTCCAATGTTGCAATTAATCTTCCGAAAGACTTTTATCTTACATTGAACGGAAGTTACAGTTTCCCTCGAATCGATTTGCAGGGTAAATACTTCAATTTTTATTTTTGTTCTTGGGAATTATCAAAAAGCATCTTGAAAAACAAATTGGATTTGTCCATTAGAGGAAGCGATGTTTTCTGGAATAACAAAAAATATCATAGTACATATACCAACCAAATAAAGATGAAGACGGAACATTGGAATCCGGGTATGATTTATGAATTATCGGCTAATTACAGATTTGACAGTTCGAATTTATCCATGAAAAGGACTTCAAAGACAATCCATAATAATGATGTGAAAACTAAATAAATTGTTTGGCTATCTTAAGAATTTTGACGAATATTGCATATAAATTGTGTACATGCACATTTATTTACTATATAATATGAAAAAGAAAACAGTATTGATAACAGGCGCTTCTTCCGGAATAGGAATGGGATGCGCAAAGATTTTTGCCCAAAACGGACATAACATAATCATCAATTCACGAAATCTGAATGCATTAACTGATCTGCAAAACGAACTTGAAGAAAAATATCAAGTAAAAGTTTATGTGATGCCTTTCGATGTCAGAGACCGCAAAGCAGCTGCAGAAGCTTTGGACAATCTACCGGAAGAATTCAAATCTATCGATATATTGATAAACAATGCAGGATTGGTTCTAGGTGTTGACAAGGAATCCGAAGGAAATCTGGAAGAATGGGATACGGTAATCGATACAAATATCAAGGGTCTGCTGGCCATGACAAGATTAATCGTTCCCGGAATGATACAAAGAGGACAAGGACATATCATCAACTTAGGTTCAATAGCCGGCGATTATGCATATGGAGGCGGTAGTGTTTACTGTGCAACAAAAGCAGCTGTAAAAGCCCTGTCGGACGGACTCAGAATTGATCTGGTCGATACACCGTTAAGAGTCACCA
>CAZKSK010000097.1:719-7858 GCA_964555225.1 uncultured Bacteroides sp. | reverse complement strand
CCGATATGAAGACTCATAAGGAACTAACAGCTATTATGGATTTCATAGCCGAATATGTTACTCATATGCTAGGCTGTGGAGTTCATACTTCACGTGTGATTCGCTGTGCCCAGCGAATCGGTATATCACAGGATACGGATGTAGAACTATCTACTTTCCAAAAAAGTTCTGTCATCACGGTTCGGGATGAAGAAAGTCATGAAGTAATCACCAGAGTGGTAAAAATTCCCGCACTGCCTATCAGTTTTGAACGAAATTCAGACTTGAGCGCACTAAGCTGGGATGCTTTCGATGACAAACTTTCGTTGGATGAAATCAAAGAGCGTTATGACAAGATGATTTCAAAGCCCTACATCGATCCTATTTTCGTTTTGATAACCATCAGTTTGGCAAATGCATCATTCTGCCGCCTTTTCGGAGGTGACATTACAGCCATCAGTATAGTCTTTACATCCACACTTGTAGGTTTCGCAGCAAAACAGCGTATGCAGGCTCATGGAGTAAATCATTTCCTGATATTTATAACATGTGCTTTTTTAGCTTCACTTTGTGCGTCCTCGGCTTTAAGATTCGACTGCACTTCTGAAATTGCCTTAGCCACAAGTCCTCTTTTTTTAGTGCCCGGAGTTCCTCTTATCAACGGTGTTATAGACATTGTTGAAGGGCATATTCTCATCGGGTTCAGTCGTCTGATAAATGCGTTGCTCCTTATTCTTTGCATTGCTATCGGTTTGGCGGCCACATTATTAATGGTTAAGGACAGTTTATTATGATTGCTATAAATATTCTTCTAGACGGTATATTTGCCGGTATTGCAGCCATCGGTTTCGGAGCCGTATCCGATCCTCCCATGCGTGCATTTCCACGTATTGCTCTTTTAGCGGCTATAGGACATGCCGTACGTTTTTGCCTGATGACTTACTTGGGCATAGATATAGCGTTGGCATCATTTTGTGCCTCTTTCATCATCGGGATGGGAAGTCTCTGGCTGGGCAAAGGTGTTCGCTGTCCGATGACAGTGCTTTATATTCCCGCTCTCTTACCGATGGTTCCGGGAATCTATGCTTATAAAACGGTTTTTTCTCTTATCAAATTTCTGCAATCACTCAAAGATACCGGGGAGGGATTGCAATATATGGAACAGTTTTTCTTGAATGCAACAGTTTCGCTAAGCGTAATTTTCTTTTTAGCCGTGGGAGCTACCTTACCCATTTTCATCTTCAATCGTAGGGCTTTCTCGCTGACAAGAAAAAAAAGGATTAATAAATAAACGACAAAAGATATGGAAATATTCTGGGAGACAATTGCATCATACAATGCAGCGACCTGGCCGATACAGATACTATTTACAATTATTGCAATTATTCTGACTACGTTACTCTATTTTCGCCCTTCAAGAATCGTTCGGACGGCTATGAAAATATTTATGGCATTACTGAACTTCTGGATTGCCGGAGTATATTATATGATTTACTGCGAACCACGGGAATACAATGGAATGCTTGCTCTTTTCTGGGCTATTATGGGATTCATCTGGGTATATGATCTGATGATAAAACATGCCTCTCTGGAACGGACAGGTAACCATACGATCTTTGCTTTGATTTTATTTCTCATGCCTTTGATTTACCCGTTGTTTTCTCTGATGTTGGGACGTTCATTCCCGATGATGACATCGCCTGTAATGCCATGTTCGGTAGCAATCTTCACCATAGGACTGATGCTTGCTTTCTCGGAACAGGTTAATATAGTCCTTGCCATGTTTCTATGTCATTGGGCGCTCATCGGTTTATCAAAAGTCTACTTCTATGGTATTCCGGAAGATTTTGTACTGGCTTTTACAGTCGTCCCCGCCTTATATATTTTCTTTCATGAATATATACACGAAAAAGCAAGCGGACAGTCTAAACCTTCCATCAAGGTCCTTCATTCGTTGCTGTTTATCTTATGCAGTATTATCGGCGTATTTGTTATGGTTACGATGTGGTATCAATTTGATCTTTTCAGAAATATTTTATGATAAAGAAGATTTCATTCTATAAAATGATCAACAGAGCTTTCAAAAAGACAAAAGCGACCACGGTTACCATCTCTACATCCCGATTAATATGAACGGCTTTTATCATATCTTTTGAAGTAAGAAAAGCTTCATTCTCTCCTATATAAGGTTTATCAATGATTTCACCGAAATAAACATGCGGACCTCCGAAACGGCAACCGAGTATTCCGGCCAGAGCAGCTTCGGGATATCCCGAATTAGGACTAAGGTGACGGCGTCCGTTTCTCCATACAAAACGGAAAAGATTCCATCGACTGGAAATTAAAATCATCAGTATGGAAGTTATTCGTGCCGGTATCCAATTGGCTATATCATCCATACGTGCGGCAAAACACCCGAACGACCTGTAACGAACAGTACGATAACCTATCATGGAATCGAGCGTATTGATCATCTTATAAGCAACCATGCCGGGAACTCCTAACAAAAACAGCCAAAATAAAGGAGCGATGACCCCATCACTCAAATTTTCGGCCAGCGTTTCTAAAGCAGCCTTTCTCACTTCCTGATCGGAAAGTTCGGAAACATCACGTCCTACAATACGGGCAACCTGATTACGACCTTCATCAAGCGAACGATCCAAAGCCATAAAGACTGAACGTACTTCACGAATGAGAGTAGTCCCGGCCAAACAATAAAATATAAAAAGTGATTGGATGAAAAAAACAATCCAAATAGAGATTTTTCCGGCAAAAAGGATTAACTGATACGTTAATACATAAGTAATTATAATCAGGAAAAGAGAAAGGAACATGCCTCTCAAAAAGCGGAACTTTCCTCGATTCAAGACTTTCTCACCTTTTGAGATTATTTTACCGAAAAGAACGATAAGATGAGGGAAACGTACAGGATCGCCCCAAATACCATCGGCTATCCAAGCAAGCAGTAATGGTCCGCAAACGAAAAAAAACACCTTTAATTGTATCAAGACTCCATCCATTCTTTCATAGCTTTTATCAAGTTCACGTTTTCCTGACGTGTTTGTGCCGCCAGACGAAAATAGCTGCTATCCAATCCTTCAAAATTGGATGCATCACGAATGAGAATTCCATGTTCTCCGGCAAGATAATCTTTTAATGCAGCAGCAGTACCCATGCGTAAGTGGCACAAAAGTATATGGGTATCCGAAGGCCAAACTTCTACAAAACCCAACCGGTTCAATTCATCGGTTAAATAACGGGCTTCGGCCAAATGCAACATTACATCGTCCTTTTCTATTTGCTGTTTCAACAGATAATGTCCGGCCACTATAGCCGGAGCATTGACAGACCAGGGCATTCTATTGGCTCGAAGCCTGCCCACAAGAGATCGATGAGCCGTTAAATACCCTAGTCTTAAGCCGGGAACAGCATATCGTTTCGTCAAAGAATGCAGCATGATAACATTCGGAAAATTTGTCATTTCATCAGTTTTTAACAAAGTCTTTTCCGTATAGTCTTCATATGATTGATCAATTACAAACAACATATCAGGCAGTTTTTCAATCAGTTCTTTCATACGTTCTATATTCCAAACTTTACCTGTAGGATTGTTAGGATTGCAAATCCATATTATCCGAGCATCCTCAGGTACACGATCCAATGAAAATAAATATCTTATTTTATGACGGTGAATACGACATGCATCGGCATATTCACTGAACGTAGGCGACACTACTGCCGAATAGGAACCTGCAAACGTTTGTGCAATAAGATAAATAGCTTCCGTTGCTCCATTGGTCACAGAGATTTCGTTTTCATGAATCCGATGATATTCAGCTATTTTCCTGCGTAAAGATTCGGCTTCAGGTTCCGGATAGGAAGAAATACAATCCAGGTGATTTGATAAATATTTCTTTAACCCCGACAAATCGGTACGTCCGTACACATTAGAACTGAAATTACTTACAATAGTATGTTTGTAATTAAAAATGTCATCTCCATGGCCTTCAATCATCTCTCTTCATTATTTTATAAAGTAGCGGCATATTTACATGTGAACGTATCAAAGCCGCCAGCTTATCATATTGTTCTTCTTTAAATGCTGTATAGTCAAAGACCGTGCGTTGTTTGACTTTTTCTGCAAACGGTTCAAGCATATAATCTACAAATGACTGATTATCGAGTATCCCATGAAGATACGTACCCATACAATGATGGTTCATCCAGCACCCGTCTTTAGTCCCATCGGCAAGACTCGCAAATGATTTTGATTCGCTATCCCCTGTTTCAACAGAAACTCCTTGATGGATTTCATAGCCCACACATTCTTCCTCTTTATCCAAAAAATGAAATTGAACCTGCCGGGTGGTTTTTTTATCCGTTAATCGGGTTGTTACGGGAAGCAGTCCCAAACCCGGCATACACTCCTGATTTCCTTCCTGATGCAAAGGATCAAGAATTTCACGTCCCATCATCTGGTAACCTCCACAGATTCCCAATACAGTGGTACCTGCACGGGATGCACGCAAGATAGCATGTGCCACGCCATTTCGACGAAGTTCATATAAATCATCTATCGTGCTTTTACTTCCGGGAAGTATAATTATATCAGCTTTGGTTATCTCATCCGTATTATTCGTATAATAAAGATTGATACGTTCATCCAGTTCCAAACGATTAAAGTCGGTGAAATTGGAAAGATGACGCAACAGGATAACCGCAATATTTACTTTTCCGGCTGTTGCCTGTAAATTCTTTGTACGAAGAGATACAGAATCCTCTTCCTCTATTACGATATCTTTATAATAGGGGATCACTCCCAATACCGGAATTTTGCAAAGTTCTTCCAACATTTTTATCCCATTCTCAAACAAGCGAATATCTCCACGAAACTTATTAATAAGGATTCCCTTCACCCTCCGACGTTCTTCCTCTGTCATCAACAGAATTGAACCATAGACACTTGCAAAGACCCCGCCCCGGTCTATATCCGCAACCAAAAGGACATCGGCACCGGCATAAACGGCCATCGGCATATTTGCAATATCTTGCTCCCGCAGATTAATTTCGGAAACACTTCCGGCCCCTTCCATCACGATCGGATTATATTTTAACCGTAAACGGTCAAAAGCTTCATGTGCAGCTTTTACAAAGAAAATTCGTCCCTCCCGATGAAAATATTCAAAGGCATTTTTGTTACCGATCGGTTTCCCGTTCAATACCACTTGTGAGGTTTTATCAGAAGAAGGTTTCAATAGAATAGGATTCATATCCGTATGGCATGGCAATTTCGCCGCTTCAGCCTGTACAGCCTGAGCGCGACCGATTTCCAACCCTTCGGGAGTCGCAAAAGAATTCAAGGCCATGTTTTGGGCTTTGAACGGAGCAGGGATATATCCGTCTTGCTTGAAGATACGACAAAAAGCGGCCGATAAGACACTCTTCCCTACGTCACTGCCTGTACCTGCCAGCATCAATGGATGCAAAATCTCTGATTTCATATTGCAAATATAGCTCAAAAAACTTGCCTCTTCACTGTTTTTTCACCAATTTTGCGATATGAAAAGAATAATACTTGTCACAGGCGGCGCCCGTTCAGGGAAAAGTACGTATGCGGAAAAGCTCGCTTTGTCTCTTTCACCTCATCCGATATATATTGCAACGGCCCGTATCTGGGATGAAGAATTTCGCCAAAGAGTGCAAAAGCACCAAGAACGAAGAAAGGAGAACTGGCAAAATATCGAAGAAGAAAAAATTCTCAGCAAACATGATGTTGAGGGTTGTATCGTACTGATAGACTGTATTACTCTATGGAGCACCAACTTTTTTTACGATCTTCACGCAAACATTGATACTTCGCTTGCCGCCATTAAAGATGAATTTGACCGTTTCACTGCACAAGATGCTACGTTTATTTTCGTAACAAATGAAATTGGCAACGGGGGAACTTCAACTGATAAACTACAAAGGAAATTTACAGATTTACTTGGATGGATTAATCAATATGTCGCATCAAAAGCCGATGAAGTTATCCTGATGGTAAGTGGAATTCCCGTAAAAATAAAATAAAATCATGAAAACATTCCGTATTAATAGACCGGACGAGAAAATCATTCCTGAACTCCAGAACAAAATAGATAATCTGGCAAAACCTAAAGGTTCTCTGGGAACACTGGAGAAAATTGCATTACAAATAGGCTGGATACAACAAACCCTGACTCCATCCCTGAATCATCCCCACAACGTACTCTTTGCAGGAGATCATGGAATTACAGACGAAGGAGTGAGTCTTTCCCCAAAGGATGTAACCTGGCAACAGGTTCTTCATTTTTTTAAGGGAGGTACGGGTATCGGTTTCCTTTGTCATCAGCACGGATTTGTGCTGGATGTTGTGGACTCCGGAGTCGATTATGATTTCCCCCAAGGAATCGGAATCATAGATAAAAAGATAAGAAAGGGCACTCGTAATTTTCTTCACGAAGCGGCCATGACACAAGAAGAAATGGACCAATGTATTATTCGTGGAGCCGAAGTGGTCGATTTTGTTCACTCACAAGGTTGCAATATCATCAGTTTTGGAGAAATGGGCATCGGAAATACTTCACCTTCATCCGTTTGGATGAGTTATTTTACAGGCATTCCGTTGGAACAGTGTGTAGGAGCCGGAAGCGGACTGGACAACGAAGGTATCCACCGGAAATATGATATATTGAAACAAGCGATGGATAACTATACTGGAAACGGGAGCGCCACTGACATTATTCGCTATTTCGGAGGTTATGAAATGGTGATGACAATAGGAGGCATGTTGAGAGCAGCCGAATTGGGAATGTTAATCATTATCGATGGATTTATAATGACCAATTGCCTTTTGGCGGCTAAACAATTATACCCGGAAGTAGTATCTTATGCACTCTTCGGACATCAAGGCGATGAAGTAGGACATAAATCGGTTCTGGAGGCTCTTCATGCAAATCCGATTTTACATCTTAATATGCGTCTTGGCGAAGGGACCGGAGCCGTTTGTTCCTATCCGATTATCGATTCGGCTGTAAGAATAATGAATGAATTGGATTTATTCCAAAATACAATCATTGCAAAATATTTCCATTAAACCATGATAAACAAATTACTTGCAGCTCTGATTTTCTTTACTCGCC
>CAZKSK010000097.1:0-709 GCA_964555225.1 uncultured Bacteroides sp. | reverse complement strand
TTCTGGCGTATAAAGGAAGTTCCCGCTGAAGATTTTAAAACCGTGGTTAACTATTGGCCGTTAGTCGGTTGGTTAACAGGAGGCATCACCGCTATCGTTTTATGGGGATGTAATTCCCTGTTTACAATGCCGATTGCCGTGATATTGGCATTCGGCAGTCGCATTTTACTTACGGGAGCACTTCACGAAGATGGTCTGTCCGACTTCTTCGATGGTTTCGGCGGAGGAAAAAATCGCGAACAAATACTTGCTATCATGAAAGATTCACGCATAGGAAGTTATGGGGTTATCGGTCTTATTTTCTACTTCGGCTGTTTATTTACAATCTTCATATCACTACCTCCAGTCCTAGCCTGCTGTGCAGTCATTGCGGCCGACCCTGCAACAAAAAGCATTGTAGCACAATTACTTAACATACTTCCTTACGCTCGGAAGGAAGAAGACAGTAAGGCTAAAATCATTTATAAAAAAATGAATTTATCTCAGATACTGCTCACACTAATCGGGCTCCTTCCCATGTTTCTGTTTCTCGATCCGATTTATTGGTTAGCTTTAATAGCTCCTGTTTTAATATTTTCCATATTGATTATCTTAATGAAGAATAAACTTCAAGGGTATACCGGAGATTGCTACGGAGCTGCTTTTCTATTAAGCGAACTAAGTTTCTATGCCGCATTACTTATCATTTTCCAACAAATAAATTATTTAT
>CAZKSK010000096.1:2180-7884 GCA_964555225.1 uncultured Bacteroides sp. | reverse complement strand
CCTTGAAAAAGTTATACGAATATCAGCAATATCCTATCTATTTATATAGAATAGGATGTCTCTATTATTATGAAAAAGATATCAAGAATTATTCGTCCTATTTGAATAGGTATTTGGCAACGGAACCTAAGAGCAGAACATCTAAAATTGTAGATGGAAAGGAAGTGCAAACTACTTATGACGATGCCCGGAAACGGTTAAAGGATCTCAAGGAAGATGAATTCTTCAAAGGCAATTTGAGTTGGAATGAATTTCTCAAAATTAAAATGGAAAATAAATTGAAACAGATTCAAGAAGAAAAAGCTAAATCCGGTCAGCCCAGATAGTCTTTTTTGATGTATAAGCTGTGAATTTCATGCAATAAAAGTTAGTATAGAATAAGATTTAACCATCTATCAGGCTGTTAATTGAACAAAAGTTAAGGTTTTGGTGCAGCTGAGATTATTTCATTTAACTTTGCATGCAAATACTATATATGATTGTACGAAAAGGTAGCACAATATTTTTGTTATTTCTTTTTGCCGGAAGTGCATTGGCACAGGAACTAAAGGACTCTATTCATTATGAATTGAAACCTGGAGCTTTAGAAGCTATTCAAAAAGCTTTTGAAAAACCTGTTTTGTCTCCAAAGCCGAAATTCGATTTCATTCGTAAGATACCGGGTCTCATGACAGATAGTACTGATATTCGCCGCATTCTTACCTTGAAACCCTACAATTTCAGAACCCGCTATGATGAAGATCCCATCTATGATAAAATGAGTAAGGAGATAAGAATGGCCGATGGAAAAGGGTTGGCGAAATTCAATTATAAATTTCCTGATATAGGTCGTACTCAAAGTCATGATTTCAATAATTTCCTGAATCTTATTTTCTCGGAAAAAGACCGAAAAAAAAGAAAAAACAAGAAATTCATAGAAGAAGTATTATTGCCTGCCTTCAATAAGGAGAGTACCAAATTTTATGAAAAATCTCCTTTAGCTAAATAGATGGGATCGTAATTATTGCGTTCTTTTCTATTTTAATTTATATTCTTCATTAATATTCCAACCTTCCACTAAGTTCGTATTATCATTCAGATTGAGCAAGATCGTGCATAAGTGATTCCTAAGTATTTTGAAGTTTTCCAGATTGAAAGTCTTTGTTTCTCCGTTATTCATGTGTAATTTTATTTGTGCTCCTTTTATCTCTTGAGGCAACATAAAGCGGTCTACATAGCAACTATCACCGGTGGCATATTTGGATAATCTTCTATCCAAGGTCACATCAGTACTGTTTGCATATTCTGTAGTTTCTATTTTTCCATTCATGACATCAAGTATTCCTTCAACAGCTATATTCTGCCCGTACATGTCTATTTTGTTTACTTCGTTCTTTCCGTCACCTTTCAACTTAACCCTCATTTGTGCCATAACACTTTCCAAATAAATCGGAGCATAAGTCAAATGCCTCATATCAAAAGCAAACCACATATAATTGATATTTTCATAAACATTTAGGGGTATTTTCATTGTCGTATGATCATAATTGCCTGCAACATAGGGGTAATAAACATAAACAGTCTTTACGGTATCATCATATGCTATATTTTCATAAGGCTTCCACCGTTTTATATCTTTGTCATAATCCATCATTGATGTTGATGATCTATTTTGCTCGCTATCTCCCCATTTCATGTATATTCCGAGAATCGCATTATCATGTTCGTTAAAGATTTTAGCAACATCATCATCATGGTCGACCCATGGATAGTCTTCACTATAAGTAGAACGACCTTGCAATAAGGCATAAACATGATCGAAACTGATAGGGTTCAAGGTAAAAAAAGACTCCCAAGGAGAACTAATATCGTCACGAAGCGAAATCATATGGTAATAGTATTTTGTGCTCGGTCTAAGCATAGAGAAAGAATAATGGTATGTTCTGTCCGATTCGATTGATAAATCTGAAGAAAAACGAATATTGGATGCCAATGTATCTTCACATAATTCTATTCTACAAGTTTTATTTGCATCCCATTTTCCTCGTATAACGACATTATCCATACCCACCTTTTCGGTCCATGTTCTCATATTCGTTAAAATCTCAGGGGCTGGAGTCGGTTTTTCATCATCATTTTTTGTACAACTGCAAAAGCATATAGAGCAAAGCATAGTAATAAAAAGGAATTTTCTTGTCATTTTTTTCATATTTAGAATTAACAGCTATAATAATTAGATGGTACAAAGTTACATAAAAATGTTTATACTTCGTATTAAATTCATTTTAAAGATGAAATTTAATTCACGTAGAGGTTAAAGATTTTAGTCGATTCTGTTTTTTAAGGACCTTCACATTGTTAGCATACAGTAATATAAGATTATTTCTTAGATAACATTACGATTTTATTTTTATTGAAGACGCTTATTGTTCGAGATCTTTATGTACATTTGCAATACATAAATTTGTAAAGGACGAAAATCGAAATAGCTATAATGCAGTGATTTTTTCGATGAAATGATAGAATCGGTAGAAAATAATACGGTTTAAGTGACATATAAATTAAATTTGGACAATAATGATTGAAATACCAGAATCTATAACAATCAGTCGGCAAGCAAAGAACGTATTGCGAGGAAAAGTTGTTAGCGATGTGATCAATGCAACAAGCCCTCATCGTTTTACATGGTACAATGGAAATCCGGAGCTTTATCCTGAACTGTTAATAGGAAGATAAATACAGGATATAGCCGGTTATGGTAGTTATGTAGATATTTGCTTTGATAAAAATACGCATTTGGCTATTAGTGACGGAACCAATATCCGGTATTTTACGACTACGGAAAAATGCCCTAAAAAATTTCAATTACTTGTGGTTTTCGATGATAGCAGTTATCTTGTGTTTACCGTTGCCATGTACGGAGGCATTTATGCCTTTTGTGGAGACTTTGATAATTCGTATTATCGGGGAAGTCGGGAAAAACTATCACCATTGGATGACCGGTTCGATTTCAACTTTTTTGAAAAAATGATACATGAAGTAGGAAAGGACATCTCCGTGAAAGCTCTGTTGGCTACGGAGCAGCGCATACCCGGATTAGGAAACGGTGTGCTTCAGGATATTTTGTTTAATGCCGAAATTAATCCGAGACGAAAAATCAGCACCCTATCCGATAAAGACAGGAAAAAACTTTTTTCATCGATGAAAGGAACTCTTTCGGATATGGCGGATAAAGGTGGCAGAGACACGGAGAAGGATTTTTTCGGCAACTTTGGAGGTTATCGCTGCATCTTGTCTAAAAATACTTATCATGAGCCTTGTCCCAGATGTGGCGGACTGATAGTAAAAGAGGCTTATTTGGGAGGATGTGTATATTATTGTCATGGATGCCAGAACGAAGAAAAATATAAATAGATTATGATAAAATATAAATATTATAAAGCGGATGCTTTTACAAGCGGAGATTCTTTGGGAAATCCGGCTGCCTGCATATTTACTGGAAATGATGTTTTAACCGATGAACAGATGTTGAAAATAGGGAAAGAGCATAAAGGTTTTGTATGTGAATTGGTTTTTGTACGTAATTCTAAAGATGCTGATTGTTATATGACTTATTATTCTTCGGAGTGCGAAGTAAGCTTCTGTGGTCATGGAACTATAGCAACCATGTATACATATTTAAAACAAAATCCTGATATTGCACAAAAAGATATTTTATATATTGAAACTCATTTGAAGGGGATTATTGAAGTGCATAATCATATTAAAGATGAAGACGCTGTATATGTTTCTGCTCCAAAAGCTTTATATCTTGACTTACCGATTGATAAACAAATCATTGCAGATCGGTTGTGCATTTCCATAGAATCCATATCGGAAAATTTCCCTATTAGGGCTATAGAAGCAGGGAATAAATGTCTTGTGGTACCCTTGTCGGATTTTTCTACTGAAATAAATGCGTTTCCGGATGAAGAAAAATTAAAGGAATTTTGTTTGACTAACGGATTGGATGTTATTATAATCTTTACTCTTGAAACAGAAGATAAAACCCATTTTGCCCATACAAGAGTTTTTTGTCCTAAATTCGGCTATTTGGAAGATCCCGCTACTGGCTCGGCCAATAGTGCTTTTGCCAATTATCTTCTTGAAAATAAAATGTGGGATGGAAGTCCTATATCAATAGAGCAGGGCGGTAAAGATCGCATCTTTAATGTGGTTAAATTAGCAACATACAATGACAAAATTCTATTTGGCGGAAAAGCAACTTTGAAGATCGAAGGAGATTACATGATATAGTATGGAGATTCGTATTAATTCCCTAATATAAATATTGATATGTCATCTAAAAAAGAAACTTTGGATTATGTGTTGACTCAAATAAAAGATGTTGAAAACATCAGATGGAGAAAAATGATGGGTGAATATCTTATTTATTATAAAGAGAAAGTTGTTCCGGTATATATGATGATCGTTTTTTAGTGAAACGTACGCCATCCAGTATAGAGTTATTGCCCGATGCCGTAGAGGAGTTACCATATGAAGGAGCCAAACCTATGCTGTCAATGTCGGATATTATTTATGACGGACATTCGGATAATTATATATTGATTCGAAAAGTTTTCACAGCTATTTGTCAAGACATAAAATAAATAAACGATAAAAGATATTGAGTTTGATTTTTATGCTTGTCACATTAATTGTGTTTGTCTTGTACGGATTATTGGCAAGTCGAGTAAGCGGATTAATTCAAAAGAACAGATAATAGATGAAACGTATTGAAAGAGGATTTGCTTGTATTTTTGCCGACTTGGCGGTGAAACTTGCTTTTTAGGAAAAATAATTGACAAAATAGAAATATGGAAGAAAAGTCGATGGAAGATTGTATCGGTAAAATAAATTGTAAGACAGCTCTGAATAAATTAAAAAGAAAAATCCCCTATGGCTGGGATTTAAACATATATAGGGGGTGCTATCATAACTGTAAATATTGCTATGCTGTATATTCTCATGATTATCTGGGAGAGGAGGATTTTTCGAAAGTCTTTGTAAAAACAAATATCGTTGAACTGTTGGATAAAGAGTTGAGTAGTCCTGCCTGGAAAAGGGAAATAATAAATATAGGCGGTGTTACCGATAGTTATCAAAAAGCGGAAGCAGAGATGAAAATTATGCCCGATATTTTAAAAATACTTATAAAATATAAAACTCCTGCTATAATATCCACTAAATCCGATTTGATTCTTCGTGATTATGATTTGATTGCCGAACTGGCAAAAATTACATATGTCAATGTTGCTTCGACTATTACTACCTTGGATGAGGATGTTCGTAAAAAGATAGAGCCTAACGGTAGCACAAGTTTGGCGAGATTCAATATATTAAGTGAATTCAGAAAAACCAATGCGTCGGTGGGGCTGCATACGATGCCCATCATTCCTTATCTGACCGATAGTTATTCGAATATAGAATGTTTATGTTCAGAGGCAAAACGTTCAAATGTACACTATATGTTGCCCGGAGTTTTGTATTTGCGAGGAAAAACCAAAAATATATTTTTTGATTTTATAAAAAAAGAATATCCGGAAAAATTTGACCTTTTGGAAGACTTGTATAAAACAGGAGGAGCATCTCCTGTCTATAAGAATAAATTGTATAATGAAACCGTTAATCCATTACGGAAAAAATATGGAATTTCAAGTAGTTACATTAAACCGATGAGAGAAAA
>CAZKSK010000096.1:0-2080 GCA_964555225.1 uncultured Bacteroides sp. | reverse complement strand
CATTACGGAAAAAATATGGAATTTCAAGTAGTTACATTAAACCGATGAGAGAAAAAATGCATCAAGATTAATTAGAATTTATGGTGTTAAATGTTTTTATTATGCTTACCTTTGTCAAGCTAAAGACTTATAGAAATGTAAAAACATGAAAGCGGTTCAGGTAACATTTACAGTAAAAGAGGACTGTTGTGACGAATTCATCAAGCAAACACTTGTAAATGTGGAAAACAGTCGAAAAGAATCAGGTGTGAAAAATTTTATTTTCATTCAGAAAGCTTCCGAAGATCATATTTTCTTTTTGATGGAAGTTTATTATTCTGTTGAAGATCAATTGAAACACAGAGAAACGGATCATTATATCAATTGGAAAAAGAATATACTTCAATTACTTGAAAAACCATACGAGATTAATGAATTGAAGGTTTACGGTTAACTCGCAATTAAATATTATAATTATGTCATTTAGTCCCAAATTATCAACAACTTTCACAAACACAAAACTTCGGACACCCGGAGATGTGAGTGATTTATCGGGAATGTGTTCAGTCTGTTCAAACAAGTGTACAGGGTTATGCGAAATAGGTTTGTCGGCCGTTAGAGGCATTGAAGCTGCCTATCCCTGCAATCCGGATACTCAACAGTTCGCATCCGAAAAGAAATATCCTTTTGATTTTTCTCATTTTAATATAAATGGTAGAGTTTTTGGCGCTATAGGTGCAGCAGAAGATACCGAACGTACCAATTATTATTCGGCTGATATTACGTTTGAAATAGGTTATAAAAAGAAAATCAAGTTAAAGGCTCCTATAATATTGCCTGCAATGGCAAAATTGAACTGGAAGGATTATTATTCGGGAGCGGCGATGGCAGGAGTAATGGTTGTCATAGGAGAAAATGCCATAAGAAAAGATCCGAATTTAAAACATGATGATGACGGTAAAGTGATGAATGCTCCTCTTCTTGGAGAGATGATCGATTGCTTCAGAAGATTTGAAAAAGGGTACGGAGACATTGTATTGCAGGTTAATGCCGATGATATTGTTGTGGGAACAGCAGAATATGCTCTTAAAAACTTTCCGCTTAAAACGATTGAAATTAAATTCGGACAGGCAGCAAAAGGAATCCAGCATGTAGCTCCGGTCAATTCTTATGAAAAAGCTGTTTCCATAAAGAAAGACGGATATCTGGTTTTCCCGGATCCATTGGAAAAAGGAGTAAAAGAGGCTATAGATCGTGGAGAAGTGATACAGTTTATGGAATATGGTCGTTTGCCTATGTGGAATGAGTCTATTCTGGAAGAATTAATTAAGAAATATCGTGCACTGGGAGCGGAGAATATCTTGTTTAAAATGGCCGGATATGACGTTGCGGATATACGGAGAGTGTTACAAATCGCCTCAAAAAATAATGTTGCATTGGTTACTTTTGATGGTGCCGGCGGGGGCTCAGGTAATAGCCCGTGCAAGATGATGAATGAATGGAGTCATCCCACTATCGATTTGGAAAAAATAGTAAATACGATCATTAGCGATATTAAAAAAGAAAACGAATGGATTCCTGAAATTGCAATAGCCGGAGGCATAGCAATGGAAGATACCATGTTTAAGGCAATAGCTTTGGGTGCACCCAATATAAAAATGGTTGGAATAGGACGAGCTGCCATGGCTGCTGCAATAAGTGGGAAAAATATGGGAGACTCGATCATGAAAGGTGTGGTACCTACATCGTATCAGTCATTTGGAAAAGATATCGATTCTATCTTTAAAGATGCAAAGTACATAAAAAGCATATATCATGATGAGGATATGCCCATATCTTATGGCGCAATCGGTTTGTATTCATATATCAACCGCATATCATTCGGTATGAAGTTATTAATGGCTCTTAATCGTAAATTTAAATTGGACTATATTGATCAGTCCGATGTGATTCCATTGACGAACGAGGCTAGGGAATATTTATCCGAACTTTCCCATAAAGAAAATCTTTATTAAAAGACAAGGTGTCTTATACTGAATAAGGTGTAAATTCTTTCGGGATTGGTGAAAAAAAACATGCCCAGCCGAGGAGGAAACGATGC
>CAZKSK010000095.1:0-7920 GCA_964555225.1 uncultured Bacteroides sp. | reverse complement strand
AGAAATTTATTATTATATACTTCTTTCATTATCTCTGCGTCTGTCTATGCACAAAATACTCCTATTAAAAGTAGAGATATTACCATAAAGGATACTGACTCAACATATTATTCCAATGATATGAGAGGAAAGACATCATGGTTTAAAAAGACCATATTACATTTCTTCGATTTTAGTGCCTATGATACTGCCTATATAGAGCCAAATCATTATAACTATGCGCTGATGTCAAATTATGCAGGCAACTATGAAGCGTATAAGCTTTCCAGCAGAGATCCTACACAAAGTATTGAATTTGCTCCTAACGTAACTACACGAGTCGGATTATACTTCGGATGGAGATGGATTTTCTTAGGATACACAATCGACACGGGCGAATTGCTTCCTAACAAGCAGAAAAACAGGAATACAGAATTTGTTCTTAGCCTTTACAGTTCAAAAATAGGTCTGGATCTTTATTACAGAAAAACAGGAAATGATTTCAAAATAAAATCGATCAATGGATTTAATGACGTATCGGATATCAGCTCCTACAACAATTCAGATTTCGATGGATTAAGGGCCTCTATGAAAGGTATTAATCTATATTATATATGGAATAATAATCATTTTTCTTACCCGGCAGCCTATAGTCAAAGTACTAATCAAAAAATAAGTTGCGGATCATGGATTGCAGGACTGTCTTATTCAGAACATAATATTGATCTTGATATAACAGAACTCCCATGGTATACAGACTACATCAATATTCCATGGAATTTTACAAAAGTTAATTACCAAGATTTTAACTTTAATATCGGTTATTCCTATAACTGGATATTTGCAAAAAATTGTCTGTTTAACATATCCTTCACACCGGCCCTAGCCTACAAAAAGTCAGGAGTGAATCTCTGGGACGAAAACCGCAATAAAATTGAAAGGAACAAGGGTGATATTAATTTTGACATTCTCGGTCGTTCTTCATTTGTATATAATACAGGAAAATATTATTTAGGTGCATTAGCTACGCTTCATGGCTTTAATTACAAGCAAAGTGACTTCGAAATGTTTAATATTTTTACTAACTTTCAAATATATCTAGGTTTCAACTTCGAATTAAAAAAAGAATATCGCAAAAAAAGCAGTTCATACAAATCCGACTGATTCATTAAAAACGTATATATGTTTGAAATGTTATTTGATTATAATTGGATTCTACCGTCGTTCTTACTCCATCTGCACTATATCTTGCACTGCGAGCCTGATTAAAAGAATAGCATAATTGAAACATCAAATCCTTCATAAGTTTATAGTTAAATGACAAAGCATAAATTGAAGTTTTCGTATCATTTGTCTTCTCGTCCCTATAAACATCCCATTTCCCATATATTCTCAATCTGGATGTAGCAGGGGCTCCCAACATTACATACCAGGCATCTGCTTTATTTGCTGCATATTTATAAGAATTTTCATCCGTTAGTTTTCCTCCTTCTGACGCAATATATTCGCTACGAAAGGCCCAATTACTTTCATAATCTACTCCAACAGACCAACGATTCCGATCGACACTCAATTTTCCCACATCGGTTAATGTAGAACTATACTTACCGGTCCATCCAAATGCCCCAATTCGAAAATTATTCAATGGAGAAAACCAGAAACCGCCTATAAGATCCTTATTCCTATTAAAATCGGAATGATTTATCCCCTGTCCATTGAAGAATCCAATTTGATAATGAAACCAACGATGGCCATCATACATTGATGGGAACAAATCTCCCTGTAACTGAAAACCGGCATCACGACCTCCACTTGAATGTTCGCCCAAGCGATCACTCATTCCTGATAACTTCACGGTGGACTGTGAATAGGTACCATAGCCCACATTCCATGGATTCATTGGATTTTCGAATGTAAAAGGACGCTTATACTGGCCTATTTTCACTTTAAATTCAGGATGCTTCGCCCATTCCAAATAAGCATCCAGAAGATGTGGTCCCTTATCGACACCCGGTGATCCTGCCACTTCGGCTTGCATCCTATAAATAAAATCTTTTAAAATACTCCCGTCAACATAAAAACGGACACATCGCACACTAAAACCTGCACTTTCGTCTTTTTCCTTATTGTCATAATAGACATAGTTACCTATAATATAGCCACCAAATTTGAGCTTAGAAACAAGATTTTTCTGATTGGTTATTTTGAAAAAATCCTTCCAAGATGTACTTGTGTCTTTTACAATATGTAATGATTTTATAGATGTACTATCGGATGAATTAATATCTCCTTTATTTTTTGAAAAAGAAGAAATGGAAATAAGGAGTAAACACAGTAAGGCCGTTGATGACTTTTCCACTTGATAATATTTTTTAACTGTAAAAATTTAATTGTGCAAAATTACAGTTTTTTTAGTTTAACTGAAAATACCTTTTCGTTTTTTTTAGATTACAGTTTCTTTTTCTGTCCTCCTGACAATAATAATACTAAATTCATACAAGAACCACATAGGTAATGAAACCATCATTAATGTAAATATATCAGACGTAGGAGTAATTATAGCCGCAATAACTAATATTGTTACAATTGCATGACGACGATAATGAGTCATAAATTTTGAAGTCAAAAAACCAAGTTTCGCAAATAGCCACGAAAGAATCGGTATTTCGAAAATAATTCCCATCATAAGTGTAAGAAAGCCAAGTGTATCAATATAAGAAGAAAGTGTAATAATATTGATCACAGAACTATCAACCTGATAGGTTGCCAAAAAACGAAAGGTTAAAGGAAAAATTAAGAAATAATTTAAGAGAACTCCTATCATAAAAAGTAAATAAGAAGCACTGACCACGTGGACCGCATAATGACGTTCTTTGGTATATAGAGCCGGAGAAACAAACCTGAATAACTGATAGAGTATATAGGGTGCCGATAAAACCGCAGCAGCATAAATAGCAACGTTCATATGAATCAAAAATTGAGAAGGTAAATTCGTATTAATCAGTTGAACATGAAAATGTTCTGGTGCCAATGACGAATAACCGCTCTTTTCGGCTATAAAACGAAGCCCTCTATAAAGTATAAAATCATCACGTCCGGGAGCTAATACGATTTTAAAAAGATATTTTTTGCATAAAAACGCAAAGCAAGCTACCGTTACAACAAACACAGCAATACGGAAGAGCACCTTTTTCAGTTCATCAAGATGTTCCCAGAAAGTCAAGTTATTTGTTTCCTTCATTACTGTTTCGGAGTATCCTCTTTTTTCTCATCTGTCTTTTGGGATGATTCATCACTAGTTTCATCGACTCCATTTATTCCATCTTTGAAACTTTTTACTCCTTTACCCAAACCTTTCATAATTTCGGGAATCTTTTTCCCTCCGAAAAAAAGAAGTATAATAAACGCAATAAAAATAATCTCGGGGCCACCTATGCCAAAAATCAATGGTTGTACTAACATATTACTTTATTTTAGAATTTTTTTTTGAATATCATATCCTTCTACATGAATCGCACTAAAAGGTTTAGCTGGGCAATGGTATTCACAAGAACCACAGCCAATACATTTATCAACATTTACCATCGGAACCATATGATCATCATCCCAATCAACCATTGAAATGGCATTTACCGGACAATGACGTACACAATTTCCACAATTTACATTATCTGTCAGAACCAGACAATTTTTCGGTGTATAAACAGCGTAACCGATTTGAGTTTTTTTCTTTTCTTCCAAGCTCAAGAGATGAATTGCTCCTGCAGGGCAAACTTCACTGCAAATATTGCAATTAATATCACAACTCCCACGATCATATTCCATTGTAGGCTGCATTAGTCCTGCCAGCCCATACTCTACCGTAGCAGGACGAAGAACATTATTAGGACATTTATTTATACAAAGATGACAAGAGACACATAATTGCTGAAATTGTTTCAAAGACTTTGCTCCCGGTGGTAAAATAGGAAATTTACGTTTTACCGGCTGCTTGTGAAGAACAGAAGCAACTACGGTATTAATCTTTTTGTCTGCTATCGCAGCCTGCGTACCGACAGTAGCCAAAGCCGCCGTTACAAGAAAATGACGACGAGATTCATCCACATGTTCTTGAGAAAAAGAATCAGTTGCAATATGTGAAGGATTGGCCTTAGTATTCTTTATAGATTTATTCTTTCCAATCCAAATTGGGCTCCAAGACAAAGCATGCTGTTTACAAGCATCGATACAATCAAAGCAATCCACACAACGAGAATAATCTATTTTTTGTTCCTTACTATTAATACAACTAGCTTTGCATATTCGTCCGCAAGCCAAACAATGATTACATTTATTGGCATCTATAGTAATTTTCACACATGAATATTTTCCTATAATTCCAAGAAAAGAACCTACGGGACAAATCGTATTACACCAGGTGCGTCCCCATTTATAAGCCATGAAACTTATTGTTATAAAAAATACAATACTCAAAACTAAAACCATTACACTCTGCATGAATATATCTTCCTTTACAAAAGAATACCATTCCAGTTTGTCACTCAACGGCACAATAAAATTATTTACAACTGACAAAACCGGCTTAAATAAATTAGTGAAGAAACGACTATAAATACTGTATGGTTCAATAATAGCTGCCAACCATGTTCCTCCAAGGAAAAAAGCAACAACAAAAAATAATAACAATAAATAACGAAGAATATTCTTTGAATTCGAATAACTGTACTTTTTCCTTTTATTGACTTTTCGACTCAGCCAAATGAAACAGTCTTGCATAACTCCCAACGGACAAATAATCGAACAATATATACGCCCGAATAAGAATGTTAATAAAAGAACAAAAACAATCATTACTATCGAACTCCTTAGCAAAGCCGGAATAAACTGCATTCGGACTGTCCACCCAAGCATATGAAATGTACCAATAAAAAACAGATTAATACATGCAAAGAAAAAGACAGCCAATCCTATTCTTAATTTTCTATATTTATTTTTCATTCTTTAGCTTGTTGTAAATTCTCTACTAATTTATCAATTTTATTCATTTCCATCGGTATCTGAATATTCTGCGGACAAAGTTTCATACATTTTCCACAAGCAATACAATGATCAGCTTGGGTATTACGTGACACTCCGTTTTTATACTTCGTCAAGAACTTCTTACGTTTGTAAGAAAAATCCTTATCCGCCTGATTATCGGGATTTGGCATGGAAGCATCATTAGCAACTTCATTATATACTTTAAATACACCCGGAATATCAACACCATAGGGGCATGGCATACAATAACGACATCCCGTACAATTGATAGGTTGGTTTTGAACAAATTTTTTCTTTACCTCTACAAGCAATTTACGTTCATTGGCCGAAATCGGCTTGTAATGTGATTTACACATTGTATAAATATTATCTTGTACCTGTTCCATGGCACTCATTCCACTCAAAACAGTAAGAACATTTTTGGGCGTTGATGCAAAACGGATGGCCCACGAAGCCGTACTCATTTTAGGTTCCGCATTTTTAAGCATAGCAACTGCGGTTTTATTCAAGGTAGCCAAAGTTCCACCTCTAACCGGCTCCATTACAATAACCTGAATGTTTTTTTCCTCTAAAAGTTTATATAGTATACCTGAATTCTGTTCCGGATCGTTTTCATCATAATAATTATACTGAATCTGGACAAAATCCCAATCATTATGTTTTCCTAAAAGATATTTAAAGAAATCAAGATCTCCATGAAATGAAAATCCCAATCGACGAATTTTTCCTGCTACTTTCAATTCCTTTAAATATTCAAGAACACCAAGTTCTTCATAAACATGATCATATGTTTCCTGATCCGTCAAAGCATGAAGTAAATAAAAATCAAAATAGGTTACCTGACATTTTTGAAGTTGTTCATTGAAAATTCTCTTAGCATCATCTAAAGACTCTATTAACCAAGTAGGTAACTTATCTGCAAGATAAAAAGAGTTTCGGTCATAACGTTTCAACGCTTTTCCTATAAAGGTTTCACTTAATCCTTCATGATACGGATAAGCCGTATCAAAATAGTTAATACCATGGCGATAACCAAAGTCAATCATTTTCAAAGATAATTTTTCATCTATGGCCGGTTCTCCTTTTTTAATCACAGGAAAACGCATACACCCGAAACCGAGTAATGATACTGAATCTCCTGTTATTTTATCTTTCCGGACAATCACACGATCCGCATCATCCGGCTTATTTTCCAAAAAACTATCTTCATCTAAAAAAGTAGAAATCTCTTTATGTGATAATCCATAGTATGCGGCCAAAGCAGCAATTCCACCTCCTGTCAATAATTTTAATGCTGTGCGGCGATTCATTCCTTTTGATTTCTTTTCACCGAGATTCTCTTCCATTTTCAATATATATTTAGTAGCGAAAATAATCAATTGCTATCAAAAAAAAAATCAAAAGAGAAAGATTTTAATAAATTTCACAGAAAATAGACTCAAAAGACTAGTTAAATATTTAAAAGCCTCAATTGAAGTAAAAAAGACCTATACAAAATTATGTATAGGTCTTTTTTTATTTGAAAAAAATTCAACGAAGGACTTCTTCCGAAGTTACATACGTATCGCCAAAAAGATCAGCAATTGCTTTAAAAGTCGTTTTTCCTTGAACAACATTGAGCTCCTTCAACAAAGCCTCATCTTTTTTTGATGCATCTTTCCAACCCATTTCTGCTAATTCTATTACATAAGGTAAAGTTGCATTAGTTAAAGCAAGAGTAGAAGAATAGGCTACAGCACCCGGTATATTTGCGACAGCATAATGAACGATACCATCAACGACATAAACAGGATCTGAATGAGTAGTAGGATGTGAAGTTTCAAAACATCCTCCTTGATCTATTGCAACATCAACCATAACAGAACCTTTGGTCATTAAGCCCAACATTTTGCGAGTGATAAGATGTGGAGTTTTTGCTCCTGGAATAAGCACACTACCGATAACAAGATCTGTAGTTGGCAATTCCTTACAAATACTATGTTCCGTAGAATAAAGAGTTCTTACATTTTTAGGAAGGAATTGACTGATTTCACGTAACCTTGCAATATTTATATCAGCTACAATAACATCTGCACCCATACCAGCAGCAACCCAAGCTGAAGCAAGACCTACATGTCCTGCACCCAAAATAAGAACCTTTGCCGGTTGAACACCCGGAAGCCCACTCAAAAGAATACCTTTACCACCTTGAGGTTTCTCCAAAAAACGAGCACCTTCTTGTACTGCCATTATTCCTGCAATTTCACTCATAGGAATAAGAAGAGGTAAAGAATGATCAGCCTTTTGGACTGTCTCATAAGCAATACAAACAGCTCCTACTTTTTTCATAGCATCATACAAGGGACGATCTGAAGCAAAATGAAAATAAGTAAACAGAAGCTGATCTTTGCGAATCAAATCATATTCCGGTTCAATAGGTTCTTTGACTTTCACAATCATATCAGCAGATCTATAAACATCTACTATAGTCGGCAAAATTTTAGCGCCAACTGAAATATAATCTTCATCTGAAAAGCCACTATTTACCCCCGCATTACTTTGTAAATATACTGTATGACCACGTTTTACTAATTCGGAAACACCTGCAGGTGTCATACCTACCCGATTTTCATTGTTTTTAATTTCTGAAGGAATACCAATTTTCATATCATTACTTATTTATTAAAGAGTTTTTATACTACAATTATACAAAAAAGTCAAAACATATATTCCTATATTAAAAACTTTTTGAAACAAAGTTTCTTAAAAAAACAGATTGTTTATTTTTGCGCTGTTTATTGGTTCATCTAATACTTTTTTGCCAACAAAAACTCACTTTTTGTTATCTTGAATAGAAATAAATATTATTCAGGACTTCAATTCTTTAATAACTTGCGCGGGTACACCTGCTACTACAGTATA
>CAZKSK010000094.1:0-8100 GCA_964555225.1 uncultured Bacteroides sp. | reverse complement strand
GTGATGTCTTTGCAGCAAAAGATTCTGCAAAAAACGGATTGGAACTAGGGTTTGATTCTATCTTGAAAGGAAAAGATGGAATTACTCACCGTCAGAAAGTAATGAACAAATATTTGAATATTACCGATATCCCTCCTGTTGATGGATGTGATATTGTCAGTTCTATTGATGTAGGTATGCAGGATATTTGTGAAAAAGCACTCGTAGATGAATTAAAAGAAATAAATGCAAGTGTTGGTGTAGCTATCTTGATGGAAGTATCTACCGGTGATGTGAAAGCAATCGTTAATATGACAAAATGCGGAGACGGTAATTATTATGAAATTAAGAACAATGCCGTATCAGATATGATGGAACCGGGTTCCACATTCAAAACAGCTTCAATGATGGTAGGAATAGAAGATGGATATATAAACATCAATGATAGTATTGACACGGGATGTGGTATATATAATATGTATGGAAGACTTATGAAAGATCATAACTGGCATAGAGGCGGATATCATTGGCTCACTGTTCCACAAACACTTATGTTTTCGTCCAATATCGGAGTATCAAGACTCATTGATGAACATTATCATAACAATCCGGGTAAATATGTAGAAGGACTATACAGAATCGGTATAGCAAGTGATTTGAAACTTCCGATTCCTGGCTATGCAAAACCGTGGATCAGACGCCCGACTAAAAAGAATTGGTCAAATACGGCTTTAGCATGGATGTCTATAGGTTACGAAACACAAATTCCACCTATCAGTACTCTATGTTTCTACAATGCAATAGCCAATGGCGGTAAGATGGTAAGGCCAAGATTTGTGAAATCGGTTGTCAAGAATGGAGAAATTATTAAAGAATATCCTACAGAAGTAATCAAAGAATCCATTTGTTCGCCATCAACTTTAAAAAAAATACAAGATATTCTGGAATTGGTTGTAAGTAAAGGACTTGGAAAGAAAGCAGGGAACCAAACTTTCCATGTATCGGGAAAAACAGGAACAGCACAAATATCACAAGGAAAAGGAGGATATAAAACTGGAATTACACATTATCTAGTAAGCTTCTGCGGCTATTTTCCATCAGAAGCGCCTAAATATTCATGTATTGTAGCAATTCAAAAACCAGGACTCCCGGCATCCGGAGGACTCATGGCAGGCTCTGTTTTTGGGGAAATAGCCGAACGAGTTTATGCCAGAAATTTAGCTTTGGATGTAAAAGAAGCTCGTGATTCCATCTCAATACTTATTCCTAATGTAAAGAATGGAGATCTGAAGCAAGCCCAAATGGTATTAACAGACTTACACATTCCTTTTATTTGGAAGAAGACTTCAGACTATAAAGATAAATTCGATTGGGGATATACACATCAAAGCAATATATCGGTAAACTTAATAAAGCAAGGATTACAAAAAAATATAGTGCCCGATGTAATCGGAATGGGAGCTAAAGATGCAGTCTATGCTCTCGAAAAGGCGGGATTACGAGTAACTTTGTCGGGTATAGGCAAAGTAGAATCACAAAGCATTCAATGTGGAACTCGGACCATTAAGGGACAAACAATAAAAATATCATTAAAATAACAGATTATGAAGCTGGAAGAATTACTTAAAAGTATTCGAGTTGTCAATATCACAGGTGATATGGCAACAGAGATTAAAAGCATCAATATCGATTCAAGAGCAGTAGATACGGATGGCGCTTTTGTCGCCATTAGAGGGACTCAAGCAGATGGCCATAATTATATTGGTAGAGCCATAGAAAAAGGTGCGACAGCTATCGTTTGCGAAACTTTACCAACAGAAATAAAAAAAGAAATCACATATATTCAGGTAGAAAATACAGAAGATATCATTGGTAAAATAGCAACCACGTTTTATGGAGATCCTACATCCAAACTAGAACTGATAGGAGTTACTGGAACCAATGGAAAAACAACTATAGCTACTTTATTATATAAAATGTTCAGAGCATTCGGATATAAAGTAGGTCTTCTATCTACTGTTTGTAACTACATTGACAACAAACCAATTCCAACAGAGCATACAACCCCTGATCCAATTACACTCAACCGTCTATTGGGACAAATGGCTGATGAAGGTTGCAAATATGCTTTTATGGAAGTAAGTTCACATTCCATTGCACAGAAAAGAATCGGAGGACTAAAGTTTGCAGGCGGTATCTTCACCAATATTACCCGAGATCACTTAGATTACCACAAAACTTTTGAAAATTATCTTAAGGCCAAGAAAGCATTCTTCGATGAACTACCTAAAAGCGCTTTTGCATTGACCAATCTTGACGATAAGAACGGATTGATTATGACTCAAAACACAAAAGCTAAGATAGCCACTTACTCACTGAGAAGCATAAGTGATTTCAAAGGAAAAATTCTAGAAGATCATATAGAAGGTATGCTTCTCGATATTAACAACAAGGAAGTAAATGTGCGTTTTACAGGTAAATTCAATGCTTCCAATCTTTTAGCAATCTGTGGAGCATCTTGCTTGCTAGGGAAAAAGCTGGAAGATGTGTTAGTCATATTGAGTACCCTACGTCCGGTCTCCGGCCGTTTTGAAACCTTACACTCACCGGCAGGATATACAGCTATCGTAGATTATGCCCATACTCCTGATGCTATTAAAAATGTATTGGGAGCCATACATGAGGTACTTAAAGGTCAAGGAAAAATAATTACCGTAATAGGAGCCGGAGGTAATCGTGATAAGGGGAAACGTCCGATTATGGCACAGGAAGCCGTAAAAGGAAGTGATAAGGTCATTATAACATCGGATAATCCACGCTTTGAAGAGCCTCAGGATATCATTAATGACATGATGGCAGGATTAACGCCTCAAGAACAAAAACAAATTTTGACAATAACAGATCGAAAAGAGGCTATCAAAACAGCTTGTATGCTTGCTCAACCCAAAGATGTGATTCTTGTAGCCGGAAAAGGACATGAAGACTATCAGGAAATAAAAGGAGTGAAACACCACTTCGACGATAAAGAAATCCTGAATGAAATATTTAACAACTAAAAACGAACCACATGCTATATTATTTGTTTAAATATTTAGAGCAATTCGGATTTCCGGGAGCAAGAATGTTCGGATACATTTCTTTCCGCTCTATTCTGGCCATTATCCTGTCCTTACTCATTTCAGCTATTTTCGGCGAATACTTTATTCATCTTTTAAAGAAAAAACAAATAACCGAAACACAACGGGATGCTTCTATTGATCCGTTCAATGTAAATAAAGTAGGCGTACCATCTATGGGCGGTATCATCATCATTGTAGCCATATTGGTACCCTGTCTGCTATTAGGTAGGTTAAACAACATCTATATGATACTTATGTTGATTACCACTATTTGGCTAGGTACATTAGGCTTTCTTGACGATTATATCAAAGTATTCCGAAAAGATAAGGAAGGCCTTCATGGAAAATTCAAAATTGTAGGACAAGTTGGATTAGGTCTCATTGTAGGACTCACACTCTATCTCAGTCCTTCGGCTGTTATGCGTGAAAACATTGAAATCCAGACAAAAAACAAAGTTGTTGAGATCGTACACAAAAGTAAAGAAGAAAAATCTACAAAAACAACCATTCCTTTTTTCAAAAATAACAATCTGGATTATGCCGACATAGTAGGATTTCTTGGAGACTATGCCCAAACAGGCGGATGGATATTATTCGTACTGGTAACCATTTTTGTAGTTACAGCTGTATCTAACGGGGCAAATCTGAACGATGGAATGGATGGAATGGCTGCTGGAAATTCAGCCATCATTGGTGTAACACTAGGTATATTGGCATATGTCTCAAGCCATATTGAATATGCCGGATACTTGAATATTATGTATATTCCCGGTTCCGAGGAACTGGTAGTTTATATTTGCGCCTTTATAGGAGCTTTGATCGGATTTCTATGGTATAATGCCTATCCGGCACAAGTTTTCATGGGAGATACAGGAAGTCTTACTATTGGCGGTATCATAGCCGTTTTTGCACTTATCATTCATAAAGAATTACTGATCCCGATCCTCTGTGGAATATTCTTAATTGAAAATTTGTCGGTTATTTTACAGGTAAAGTATTATCAATCAGGAAAAAAGAAAGGTATAAAAAGACGACTTTTCAAAAGGACACCCATTCATGACCATTTCCGTACGACTTTATCTCAATTGGATCCCAAATGCTCTTATGTATTTACTAAACCGGGCAATGTCTTTCACGAATCGAAAATAACCGTTCGCTTCTGGATTGTTACCATTGTTTTGGCTGCAATAACGATTATAACTTTAAAAATCAGATAAAAATGGCAAAAAGAATTGTTGTTTTAGGCGCCGGTGAGAGTGGCGTAGGCGCTGCAATTTTAGCTCAGAAAAAAGGTTTCGATGTATTTGTATCTGATATGTCGAATATAAAGACCTCATACAAAGACCAATTGAATGAAAAGGGAATCAAGTGGGAAGAAGGCCATCATAACAAGGAGCTCATTCTAAACGCAGATGAAATCATTAAAAGTCCGGGTATTCCGAATGATGCTCCTATCATTGAAGAAATAAAAGCTAAAGGTATTCATATCATTTCTGAAATCGAATTTGCAGGCAGATACACCCAGGCCAAAATGATATGCATTACCGGTAGTAACGGTAAAACGACTACAACCTCCTTAATCTACCATATTTTCAAAATGGCAGGATTAAATGTTGGCTTGGCAGGAAATATCGGACAAAGTCTCGCCCTACAAGTTGCTGAAAAGAATTACGACTACTACATCATCGAATTGAGCAGTTTCCAATTGGATAATATGTACGACTTCCGTGCCAATATAGCTATATTGATGAATATAACTCCAGATCATTTGGATCGTTATGGTTTTAAAATGCAAAACTATGTCGATGCAAAATTTAGAATTATACAAAACCAAACCGATAAAGATGCATTTGTATTCTGGAATGATGATCCTATCATACAAAAAGAGCTGAAAAAATATGGTCTTAAAGCCCAATTATACCCATTTGCAGAAGTCAAAGAAACGGGTCTAGGTGCTTATACGGAAAACAATGAAATATTTTTTACGCGTCCCATTGCGTTCAATATGGAACAGGAAGAACTCGCTTTAACCGGGAAACATAATCTGTATAATTCTCTGGCTGCCGGAATTTCAGCAAACATAGCCGGCATCAAAAAAGAGACAATCCGTAAAGCTCTAAGCACATTCAAAGGTGTAGAGCACAGGCTGGAAAAGGTAACTAGAGTAAAGGGCGTCGATTATATTAATGATTCCAAAGCAACAAACGTCAATTCCTGCTGGTATGCATTACAAAGCATGACCACTCCCACTATTCTGATACTTGGAGGTAAAGACAAAGGAAATGACTATAATGAAATAAAAGACCTTGTAAAAGAAAAATGTGTAGGACTTATTTATATGGGCCTGCATAATGAAAAGCTACATGATTTCTTTGACCCGATGGGCTTGCCTGTAGCAGATGTTCAAAGTATGAAAGATGCCGTAGACGAAGCCTATAAAATGTCAAAAAAAGGAGAAACCGTTTTGTTAAGTCCTTGCTGTGCCAGCTTCGATTTATTTAAAAATTATGAAGATAGAGGAGATCAATTCAAAACTTTCGTAAAAGCGTTGTAATTAAATCCTTGAAAATATAAATTGATATGGATCTAGTAAAAAAGTTATTTAAAGGAGATAAAGTGATTTGGGTCATTTTCATGTTCCTTTGCTTAATCTCCATCATAGAAGTTTTCAGTGCCGCCAGCACTCTGACGTATAAGAGCGGAGATCACTGGGGACCTATCACGCAACATTGCGTATTTTTACTTGTAGGGACTGTCGTCGTGATCATTGTTCACAACATACATTGGAGACTTTTTCAATTTCTGCCAATAATCCTTTTGCCTTTATCTGTTGTCTTATTAATATTGGTATCGGCTTTAGGAGCTATGACAAACGGAGCGGCAAGATGGATGAATATCTTCGGTATTCAATTCCAACCTTCCGAAATAGGAAAGATGGCGGTAATTTTATCTATTGCTCTGATTCTATCGAGATTACAGGGAGAATACGAAGCTGATAAAAGGGCCTTTCGCTTTATTCTCATTGTTTCAGGTATAATCTGTCTTCTGATTGCACCGGAAAACCTATCAACAGCGCTACTTCTCTTTGGAGTATCCATTCTGATGATGTTTATCGGAAGAGTATCTCTCAGGCAAATAGGCAAATTACTAGCTGTGATGACTTTAGCTGCCGTTATCGGTGCTGGAATCATTATGGTTGTACCTGCAAAAAAATATAAGGATGTTCCTATGATGCACCGAGTTACAACCTGGCAAGGACGTATTAAAGGATTTTTCGAAAAGAAGGATGCTGTTCCTGCAGCGAAATTCGATATTGACAAAGATGCACAAATTGCCCATGCCAATATAGCTATAGCAAGTAGCAACCTAATAGGAAAAATGCCTGGGAATTCTATCGAAAGAGATTTCCTCTCACAAGCTTTTTCTGATTTTATTTTTGCCATTATCATTGAAGAATTAGGTCTGTTGGGAGGAGCTTTTGTCGTTTTTCTATATATTATCCTATTAGTTCGAACAGCGCGAATAGCCAGAAGATGCGAAAAAAAATTCCCGGCTTTTCTTATAATGGGAATTGCTTTGTTACTTGTATCACAAGCCTTGCTCAATATGATGGTTGCTGTCGGTTTATTTCCTGTAACCGGACAACCGCTTCCTCTTATTAGCAAAGGAGGAACATCTACATTGATAAATTGTGTATATATTGGAATGATTCTCAGCGTAAGCCGGTTTATGCCGCAGTCATCTGTCAATGGTGCGCAAAATGTTGCAACTGAAGAGGTTTCAGAAACGAATGAATCGCAAGAATTAGAAAATATAGATTAAACGCTTCAATATAAAAGTTTTATTACTAATTTTGTCGACCAAAATAAATAGGAAGCATGGAAGAAAAATTAAGAGTTATTATCAGTGGAGGCGGAACCGGAGGACATATCTTTCCGGCAGTTTCCATTGCAAACGCCATTAAAGCAAAACGCCCTGAGGCAAAAATTCTGTTTGTAGGCGCAGAAGGCCGTATGGAAATGCAACGCGTTCCCGCCGCAGGCTATGAAATAAAGGGATTGCCAGTCTGTGGATTCGACCGAAAAAATCTCTTAAAAAATATTGTTGTTCTATATAAACTAGCAAAAAGTCAATTGAAAGCACGCAATATTATAAAAGAATTCAAACCACAAGTAGCTGTAGGTGTAGGAGGTTATGCCAGCGGACCAACATTGAAAGTTGCCGGAATGATGGGTATTCCTACTCTTATTCAGGAACAAAATTCATATGCCGGAGTAACGAATAAACTATTGGCAAAAAGGGCCAAAAAAATTTGCGTGGCATATGAAGGCATGGAAAGATTTTTTGAAAAAGATAAAATTATACTTACCGGTAATCCTGTCAGACAAGGACTATTGGAAAACAAAACGGATAAACAAGAGGCTTTAAGATCATTTAATTTAAATGTCAACAAAAAAACCATCTTAATAGTAGGAGGAAGTCTAGGAGCAAGAACCATTAACCAAAGTGTATTAGCAAATATCGAATTAATAAAAAACAGCAATATACAATTCATCTGGCAAACAGGAAAAATATATTTCGAGCAAGCCCAATTAGCCGTTAAGAAAAAAGGTGAATTACCAATGCTTTATGTAACCGACTTTATTTCAAAGATGGAAAATGCCTATAGCGCTGCCGATTTAGTTATCTCGCGTGCAGGTGCGGGATCTATTTCTGAATTCTGCCTGTTGGGTAAACCGGTGATATTGGTCCCATCTCCTAACGTAGCAGAAGATCATCAAACCAAAAATGCTATGGCTTTAGTTAAAAAAGATGCAGCCATCTGCATAAAAGATAATGAAGCTGTTGAAAATTTGATAAGAACGGCCATAGAAATTGTCAAGGATGATAATAAATTAAATGAATTGAGTAAAAATATAGTAACGCTTGCGCACAATAATTCCGCAAATATTATAGCAGAAGAAGCATTCAAGCTTGCCGATAATTATAGAAAAAATGAACA
>CAZKSK010000093.1:0-8102 GCA_964555225.1 uncultured Bacteroides sp. | reverse complement strand
ACGATTCTCGGTAAAGCCAAAGCCGAACCATTCAATGTATGACAAAGTTCAATTTTCTTGTCGGCAGTACGATAACGACATTTCAATCGATTAGCCTGATAAGAATCGAAATTGGATACGGAACTCACCTCCAGCCAACGTTTCTGTGCCGCAGAAAAGACTTCAAAATCAAAGCATAAAGCGGAAGTAAAACTCATATCACCACCACAGAGACGAAGAATACGATACGGAAGTTCCAATTTTTGAACCAAGCTTTCTACGTGATCCAACATTTCCTGATGAGAAGCACGTGAATGTTCCGGTTTATCAATGCGAACAATTTCTATCTTCGAAAATTCATGCAAGCGATTCAACCCACGAACATCTTTACCATAGGAACCGGCTTCACGACGAAAACACTCGGTATATGCGCAATTTTTAATAGGGAGCTCTTTTTCATCCAAAATTACATCCCGATAAATATTTGTTACGGGCACTTCGGCTGTAGGAATCAAATATAAATCATCCACTTCACAGTGATACATCTGGCCTTCTTTATCCGGCAACTGTCCTGTTCCAAAACCGGAATCGGCATTGACTACCGTAGGAGGCATAATTTCCAAATAACCGGCATCACGAGCTCTATCAAGAAAGAAATTAATCAAAGCTCGTTGCAAACGAGCACCCTTTCCTTTATAAACAGGAAAACCGGCTCCGGAGATCTTTACGCCCAGTTCAAAATCAATCAAATCATATTTTTTTGCCAATTCCCAATGAGGAAGAGCATCACCCGGTAATTCAGGAATCACCCCACCCATTTTTTCAACCTTGTTATCATCTGCACCAACTCCTTCGGGAACAGAATCATAAGGAATATTAGGTATCGTATACAACAAAGTCACCAGTTCTTTCTGAGCGGTTTCCATCTTTTCCTGTATACCTTTATTTAATTCTTTCAATTCGCTTACACGGGCTTTTACTTTCTCGGCTTCATCTTTCTTTCCTTCTTTCATAAATCCGCCAATAGTCTTTGACAAAGAATTAGCTTCAGATAAATTTTTATCAAGTTCAGTTTGTGACGCACGCCTTTCTTTATCAATATCCAACACTTGCTGAATAATCTCTTTTGCACCTTTGAAGTGTTTCTTTTCCAGACCTTTAATAACATTATCGGTCTGCTCACTGATCAATTTTAATGTAAGCATAATATCTTAAAATTTATTTCTTTTTCTGAATCAAGTTGCAAAGTTACAATGTTTGATTCAGTAAAGCAAATTTGAATAATCTAAAATAAATGAGCAAAATAAAAAAGCTCTCCACTAAGATAAGTGAAGAGCTTTTTATTATTTTCAAAGTATAATTCAAGCTTCAGCCGGAGTAACAGAAACATATCTTCTGTCTTCACGTCCTTTCTTGAAATTTACTGTACCATCAACCAATGCGTAAAGAGTGTGATCACTACCCATGCCGATATTTTCACCCGGATGGAATTCTGTACCTCTTTGACGAACAATGATGTTACCGGCTTTACAAACCTGTCCACCAAAAATCTTTACGCCTAATCTTTTACTTGCTGATTCACGGCCGTTCTTAGAACTACCTACACCTTTCTTATGTGCCATTTCTTTCTTCTATTTAATGATTAAGCTACTACTTGTTTAATTGTTAATTCGGTAAACTGCTGACGATGACCGTTCAACTTTCTAGAACCTTTTCTTCTCTTCTTATGGAAAACGAGAACTTTCTCCCCTTTTACCATCTGAGAATTAACCTCACAAACGACTTTTGCGCCATTGACTGTAGGTGCACCTACGGTAATAGTTCCGTCCTTGTCAACCAATAAAACTTTCTCAAACTCAACAGTTGCACCGTTTTCTGCACCTTGAATGTGATGTACAAACAATTTCTTACCTTCTTCGGCTTTGAACTGTTGTCCCTGAATTTCTACGATTACGTACATTTATATTTAAAATTTAACAGGTTTCTCCGCAAGGCGGACTTCAATAAGAGTCACTTACCTAAGCCTCCACGGACTAATCGGCTGCAAAAATACTACATTCTTTCTTTTTTGCCAAATCTTTTCGACTTCTTTTTTTTTAAAATCAAAACATTTTAACGAAAACTTCTATCGCTCTATACTCTGCCATTCCAAGACGGTCATACATCTGAGCATTACTTTTAGAACGCTCCTCAGCCTGTTGCCAAAACTCACGGGTATCTGTCCCTGGAAAAAGTACCACGTCTTTTTGAGAAAGATGCCGATAGATAGCATAACGTTTCTTTATCAGCTCATCCGGACTTAGCGGAACAGCCATGTCCACTTGTCCCAAATCCCATTCTTGAGGTGTTCCACGATAAAGCCACATATGACAATCTTTCATCCATTCATCTTCCCGAACAATATTTAATGCAAGTACAATGGCCTCCATACAGATTTTCCGTGTACCATGTGGATCGCTCACATCACCCGCAGCATAAATTTGATTGGGCTCAATATCCCTCAATAATTCCACAATACGTTGAACATCCACATCCGATAAAGCCGTTTTTTTTATTCCACCCGTTTCATAAAAAGGTAACTCTAAAAAATGCACACAATCTACCGTATTCAATCCCAAAACACGACATGCTGCACGAGCCTCAGCCCTCCTGATCGCTGATTTAATTCGAAGTAATTCTTTCGGCTCGGGTTCTCCTTTTCGCTTATTTCGGATTATTTGACTGATTTCATCATAATTATCAGCAAAACCCATTTCACAGGCAGTGTCTACATTCTGTAGAACGACCTCATCATGAACTCCCAAACTGCCGGATGTTTGATATGCCACATGAACATCATGCCCTTGACTTACCAATCGGTGGAACGTTCCACCGATAGCAATGACATCGTCACCCGGATGAGGAGAAAAAATAAGTATCTTTTTAGGATAAGGTTCCGAAGATACAGGACGAGTAGTATCATCTGCATCCGGCTTACCGCCCGGCCAACCGGTAATCGTATGTTGCAAATCATTAAAGACTTTGATATTAACCTGGTCATACGTCCCTGCACTCTCCAGCAGACCTCCCAACGAATTCTCAATATAATCGGAATAAGTCAGCATCAGTATAGGCTTTTTCACCGTTTTACACAACCATACCACAGCTTTACGGATGAATTTAGAAGTCCACTTACAAGGGCCTACCAACCAAGGAGCCTGTTCCCGCGTCAGTTTATGAGCAGCATTCTCATCAATTACGAATTCTATATTGGGGTGATTTTGAAGATACGATGCAGGGATAAGTTCCGTAACCTCTCCTTCAACAACTTTTTGAATGATATCGGATTTCTCTTCGCCCCATGCCATTGCAATAATTCTGTCGGCCCGCATAATAGTACCGATACCCATGGTAATAGCCATTTTAGGAGTATTCTCCAATCCAAAAAATGCTCCGCTTTGTATTTTACGACTATTGTGTGTAAGCTGTACCAAACGGGTCCGGGATTTATAATATGATCCGGGTTCATTAAATCCTAACTGACCATCTTCTCCGATTCCCAATATCATCAGATTGATATGGCTCAACTGACGATCATAAGCTGCACAATATTCCGAAATGCTTTGTTCATCCATCATGCCATCCGGTATATGAATATTCTCAGGAAGGATATCTATGTGGTTTAAAAATTCTTCATGAATTCTGTAATTTCGGCTCTGAATTTCTGTTGACTTAATCGGATAAAATTCATCCAGACTATATACGGAAACATTGGCAAAACTGATTTTCCCCGCTTCGTAACGTTTAACAAGCTCCTGATAAAGCCCCAATGGCGTCCTACCGGTGGTAAGTCCCAACACAAAAGGTTGAGGCTCATCAAACATATAATCCTCTTGATTACGCGCATCATATTTTTGAATGGCACGTACGATAATATCAGCTACATATTGTACACCATGGAATTCATTTCCAAATACTTTAGTATTGATCTTCTCGTATCTGTGGATTATATCTTGTGGAGCAATATCCGCTTCCAAGCCTCCGTCTTTAGGCAAACAATAATTCAAATTCATATGATTATCTACTTTAAGTTATACAAATATACATGATAAATTCTAAAACCGAACTTTCAGCAATAAAATATTGGCAGAAAATAAAAAGCTGCAACTTTAATCAAGTTGCAGCTTTTTATTTTTAATCAGATATCATTCACTATTTTACAGGATTCATGATGAAAGAGAACTCATAATCACCATAATGCAAACGGTATTGTTCCAAAGGCAATGTTCCCCATGAAGTAATACAACCCAATCCCATTTGTACTTTATCAATACATACATTCGTATAATCTACGGGTTCTACTTCCGGAGTATGCATTTGAGATTTTTGATCTCCGTTATCTAACGATTCGATAGAATAATGAAGCGCTGAAGCATAGAACGGACCATCCGAAATAAAATCAAGTCCGCTTCCGCCACGAGTCGTTTGTTTCCACCAGCGAATATCACTCTTCGTACCTGTTTCCTGCGGACGAATATATGAATAGGCCTGTTCTGCAGCTGTCTGCTGATACAATCCGATAAACGTAGAATGATTCCTGTCAGCATAATTTTCTATAGGTCCACGACCATAATAAGTACTGTAATCCATATCTTTCGGCATTTGCATCTGCATTCCAAAACGATACATATCAGAGACTTTAGCTCCTTCGGTAGCTTTCATTTGCTGCGTAACTTTGATGGCACCTTCATTATTAATAATGTAAGTCAATGATAATTTTGCCATCACATCAGGCATATCATATTCCGCACGTACCATTACCTGTTTATTCTCTACGGTAGCCTTTAATGATTTTAAATTAATAGCAGGATTTTTCCATACTTTATATTTTATCTGCAAATCTGCACCATAATCATTATCTGTTCCAGCTCTCCAGAAATTAGGCGTAAGTTCTCCTTCTTTCTTTAACATGGAAAGTCCGTTCACCTTATATAAACAGAGATAACCGTTTCTACGATTAAATTCAATTCTAAAATCCGAACCTGTAACAATCAATCTATTAAAATCATTCTCATCAATAGTGGGAATAACAACTTCTTGATTTTTAGCAACTTTATTCGGTAAATCCAAAGATGCAAACTTTGCCTGTCGGATAGTAAGTTGAGCTCTGGCTACAACCTGTCCTGCAGCAATCAGCATTTCATCATTTTTTTGTTTGAATTTAATATTCAATAAAACCTCCTTATCGACCGGTATATTCTTTAAATCATAGGGAAGAGTAAACTGGACCGTTGCCTGGGCCGGTACATCCAATTTATCCACAACACCATATTGAATAGCTTCACCATCAGCCATTAAAGTCCATTCCATTGTATAATCTGAAAGATCACGGAAGAAATTCTCATTATATACGGCTATTACGCCTTTAGATAAATCGACCGGAGTTGCCCAAATGTTCTGATAATAGTACCCTACTTCATCCATATGTGGATTAGGAACACGATCCGGACCGATTAATCCGTTATCATTAAAATTATTATCACTTGCATCATAATCATTGTAATCTCCACCATATTTATAGATCATAGCTCCGTTCTTCCCCGTACCACGCAAAGCCTGATCAACAAAATCCCAGATAAATCCACCTTGATATTTAGGATATTTACGAATCAAATCCCAATATTCTTTAAAACCGCCTTCAGAATTTCCCATAGCGTGAGCGTATTCACATTGAATCAACGGTTTTTGATTTTTAGGATCATTGCTCAAACAATATTTTTTACAACCTTCATAATTTAAATACATCGGACAATAAATATCAGTGGAAGATTCTTTTTCCGCACGTTCATACTGAACAGGACGACTCTTGTCTTCATTCTTTATCCATTTGTAGCATGCTTCAAAATTAGGACCAAAACCGGCTTCGTTGCCCAAAGACCAAAAAATGATGGAAGGATGATTAAACCCACGCTGTACATTGCGTTCATTACGTTCCAAATGAGCTTTTGCATAAAGAGGATTCTTTGCCAAGGTCTTCTCTCCGTAACCCATTCCGTGTGATTCCAGATTAGCTTCTGCAACTAAATATATTCCATATTTGTCACACAGATCATACCAAAGATTATTATCAGGATAATGACACGTACGTACCGCATTAATATTATATTTCTTCATAATCTGAATGTCCTGAATCATCCGTTCACGCGAAATCACATAACCACCATCCGGATCCATTTCATGGCGATCGGCTCCTTTAAACAAGACAGGTTTTCCATTGACGAGAACTTGAGAATTCTTTATTTCGATTTTTCTGAAACCTACATTTACAGGAATTACTTCTACGGTTTTATTCCCTGATTTTACAATTGCAAGTAATGAATATAAATTAGGAGTTTCAGCAGTCCATTTAAGAGGATCATTCACATTCATAGTAACTAATTTCTTTCCGCTGAACGCTTTTACCTCCGTATTACCGACTTGTTTGCCATCCTTATCTAATAATTGTAAATCTACGCCGCCTTTTCCTTTCATATCCAATTCAACCCCGAGAGAACCATTCTTATAGGCTTTATCCAAATCAGGAGTTACACGGATATCAGCAAGTTCCACGGATTTATTACGTGCATACAGATAACAGTCACGAGCAACCCCGCAAAGACGCCAAAAGTCCTGATCTTCTATATAAGAACCGTCACACCAACGGAAAGTTTGGAACGCAATTAAATTTTTGCCGGGCTTTAAATATGAAGTCAAATTAAATTCTGCTTCCAGTTTGCTATCTTCACTGTAACCGACAAACTTACCATTTACCCACAAATACATGTTGGAAGTAACGGAACCGAAATGAGCAATAATCTCTTTTCCGTTCCATCCCGAAGGTACATTAATATATCGACGGTAAGAACCTACATGATTATTTTCTATCGGAACATATGGCGGATTATTCTTGTATTGATTTCTCCACGCATAGCCGGCATTCACATAAATGGGATCACCAAACCCGTGAAGTTCCCAAATGCCGGGAACAGGCATCTGAGCCCATCCCTTATCATTAAAATTTGTTTTATAAAAATCAGTAGGACGCATATCTGCATCTTTTACCCAGTTAAATTTCCAAATTCCATTTAACGTTAAATAATTAGAAGATGAAGACTCATCCCCCTTTTGAGCGGCATCTACAGATTCATAAGCAAAATAATGCGTATGCATAGGCATACGATTCACTTCATTTACATTTGCATCACGCCATTCTTTAAAGGTTTGCGAAAAGACGGGCAAACCTATTGCAGAAAATAAAAAAAAGGACAATATCCCCCGGATAGTTTTTTTCATAAATTATTATTTTAAAGTTTTTATTTCACAGACAAAAATAAATCATTTTTTTCTTAAAAACAAAGTCCGGAAGAAGTATTATAGACAATTAATGTCTATTTATATTTCTTCCGGACTTTGTTTTTATATATTCTTCTATTCAGGCTTCCCATCCTAAAGCACTGGCACCAAGTAAAGCAGCGTCAGCTCCTTTCAATGAAGATACCAACAATTTTGTTTTTCCTTTATACGTATATAAAACATTTTTATCAACAGATTCACGCATTGGTTTGAACAAAAGTTCTCCTGCATTAGCCAATCCTCCAAAAAAGATTACCGCTTCCGGACTTGTAAAAGCAATGAAATCAGCCACAGCCTCTCCTAAGATATTCCCTGTAAAATCAAATACGGTTTTTGCCAATTCATCTCCCGCCTTAGCCGCATCAAAAACATCCTTGGAAGTAATACTTTCGGGAGCAATAGCTCTCAATAGACTATTCTCCGATTTTTCCTTCAAAAATTCTCTGGCGGTATTAGCAACGCCTGTAGCCGAACAGTATGTTTCCAAACAGCCTCTTCTTCCGCAACCACAAGGACGTCCGTTACGCCGTACAATAACATGTCCGAGTTCTCCTGCAAATCCGTCACTGCCGTAGATTAATTGCCCGTTAGCAACAACACCACTACCAACTCCAGTTCCTAAAGTCAACATGATAAAATCTTTCATTCCACGAGCCGTACCATAAATCATTTCGCCCATAGCTGCCGCATCAGCATCATTCGTCAACTTAACCGGAATACCTAGAGCCTTTCCAAACAAAGAAACCAACGGA
>CAZKSK010000092.1:0-8206 GCA_964555225.1 uncultured Bacteroides sp. | reverse complement strand
TCCGCTTGTGACGCTGGCTTCCATTCATAAGGAACGTTGTACGGCTGTTTACGGCGTACCGACTATGTTCATAGCCGAACTGAATCATCCGATGTTCGATATGTTCGATATGTCCTGTCTCCGTACGGGAATTATGGCTGGATCTCTTTGCCCTATTGAATTGGTAAAACAAGTGGAAAGTAAGATGTTCATGAAAGTAACCAGTGTTTACGGACTGACTGAAGCATCTCCTGGTATGACTCACAGTCGTATCGACCAGCCCTTTGAAACTCGTTGTACTACGGTTGGATATGATTTCGAATTTACCGAAGTAAAAGTTCTTAATCCGGAAACAGGTGAAGAATGTCCTGTGGGAGTTCAAGGTGAAATGTGTAATCGCGGTTATAACAATATGAAGGGCTATTATAAAAATCCTGAAGCTACTGCTGAAACTATCGATAAGAATGGTTATCTTCATTCCGGAGACCTCGGAGTAAAGGATCCGGATGGTAATTACCGTATTACAGGTCGAATTAAAGATATGATTATCCGCGGTGGTGAAAATATATATCCAAGGGAAATAGAAGAATATCTTTATCGAATGCCCGGCATTAAAGATGTACAAATAGCGGGTGTTCCTTCTCCGAAATATGGTGAAGAAGTAGGAGCCTTCGTCATTCTGCACGAAGGGGTCGAAATGAGTCTTATGGATATCCGCGAATTCTGTATGGGTAATATTGCCAGATATAAGATCCCCAAATACGCTTTCTTCATTGAAGAATTTCCAATGACCGGAAGCGGAAAGATACAAAAATTCAAATTAAAAGAATTGGCCGTAAAACTTTGTGCCGAACAAGGAATCGAGATTATTTGATAATCCCGATTTCTTTCAACCATAACTCAGCTAATTCCGACCAACTATTTGTACTTAACGGATTGTTACGAAGTGCTATATTATGCTTTCCTGCAGAAAAAATATGGAGAGCAGAGTTTTTTATATTTTGCTTTTTTAACGCAGTAAAATAAAGAATGCTGTTCATACAGTTTACAGCAGGATCATCCATAGCATGAACCAAAAAAGCAGGTGGGGTAGAAGCGTTGACCTGTTTGTCACAAGAAAACTTATCCATTAATTCCTTTGACGGATTTTTTCCAAGTAAATTATCACGGCTTCCTTTATGAACATAAGCGTCGTCCATTGAAATGACCGGTGATATGAGAATAGTAAAATTAGGCTTATAAGAACATGCATCCAGAGAATCACCTACAGACGACCAATCATCATTAATAGTAGAAAGACAAGCTGATAAATGCGAACCTGCAGAACAGCCCATTACACCAATCTTATTCACATCAATTCCATATTCTTTAGCATGAGCACGAATATAACGAATAGCCCGCTGTCCGTCTTGTAAAGGAGCTTTATAGCTTACTTTCACATCCGCTGATTGAGGAAGACGATGAGCCAAAACAAAAGCATTCATTCCAATAGTATTGAACCATTTAGCTAATTGAAAGCCACTTATTTCATAAGCTAGACGAGCATATCCTCCTCCAGGAATAATTAAGACTGCTGCATGTTTGTTCTCAGCTTTTGACGTCAAAAAAGTGTAAATACCCGGATTAGCTACTTGATAGATTCTCTCATTGGCTATGCTATCCTTGACAACCACACCTTTACGATTAGGCATATTCCCATTCCACACAGGAATAAATGTTTGTGCCTGTACTATAGAAATTCCCAATAACCATCCGACACATAATGTACATAGAATTTTACTTGTTTTCATTGATTTATTTATTGATTATATTTGATTTACTTTGCTGATCGGGCCCCCTTCAAAAAAATTAATGATATTTCTTGAAACGAATCTTGCCATTTCATTCCTTACATCAAAAGTCTGAGTTCCCGTATGAGGAGTCAGTACCACATTATCCAATTCCAATAATTCCGGAGATACTTTATGTCCAAACTCATATACATCCAATCCGGCTCCCCATATTACTCGTTCTTTTAAAGCTTCGGCAAGAGCTAACTCATCAACCAACGGACCACGGGCCGTATTAATCAATACAGCAGTTTTCTTCATCATCCGAATAGAATTCGCATTAATAACATGACGCGTATCCGGTGTATATGGTGCATTTATTGATACAACATCAGCTATTTCTAATAACTCATCCAATGAAACATATTTAGCGCCATAACGATCTTCTATTTCTTCAGGAACACGATGACGATTGTGATATATTATTTTCATACCCGAAGCTACCGCTCTACGTGCTAATGCCTGTCCTATACGCCCCATACCATAAATACCCAAAGTCTTACCATAAAGCGAATAGCCCAAATTATCGAGTAATCCCCAACGCAAAGCACCTGGAATTCGGAGACGACGATCACAATCTGCTATCCGACGCATTACGGCTAAAATCAATCCCATAGCCATATCTGCTGTAGGTTCCGTTACAGGATCCGGGGTATTAGTGACCTGAATACCCTTCAACGTAGCATATGGTATATCAATATTATCAAAGCCAACTGCATAATTAGATACTATTTTTAACTTAGGAGCATGATCCATTAATTTTTTGTTCACTGAAAAATTATACATTGACTGAAGAGCATCAACTTCAGGAATCATTTCGTAAACTTCATCGTAAGTGAAAATCTCATGTCCTTCCGGAGGAAATATAACCTCATATTTTTTCATCAATTCCGCATAACCTGCACGGAACATATTGTAAGTTACGATTACTTTCTTCATTTTATTACATTGTTTAAATCTTTCTGGAAAGCAAAATTAAATTTTTTCTCCAGATGATACAACAATTTTATCACAAATGGACTTTGCAACAAGAAAAAGACAAAAACTTTACTTCTTAAAAGAGCGTACTACAGAACGAATACGCCGAATAGCTTTCATACCGAACAAAGCTCCATCAAAGATGGATATACCCGCGTTTACTGCATTCATTAAAGCTTCCGCTTTAGTGGAAGGTTCTACCGGAGTAAACAATTCACGACTGATTTTCGTAATAGTATCATTTTGCTCCTTGATTTTTTCTTTTAAAGCAACTTTGCGTTCACGGATATCTTCCAAAGTCATTTTCTGCATATTGTTACCCGGTTCCATAAAACTATTTTTTTAAGAATAAACCGGTTAAAAAGTTTACCAACGGTTTCACTATCCATCTCTTCCGATTGATATATATAATCAACATCAGAATCAATATCAAACACGTCACGATTGCATAGCTTAGAGTAAGCCCGCCTACATATGGAGCTAGTACATATATAAGGGTAAACGATAAATAAAACAACGCAATCAACCCCAATACAAGCAACACAGCATATAAAGCCATAGCAGACAAAATAGCTGTAAGTTTTTCTACCAAATCAAGGGTATAATATTCCTTCTGTAAATCTATATATTTCTTTATTTCAACAAAGAGTTGTTGCAAATTGTCTATACTTTTGTCGTTTCCAAACATCTCGAAACTATATTTTAATGAAACAAAGAATGTTACGGTAAAACAATGTAAATTTTACCGTAACATTTATCTTAATTTTATTCAGCAGCTGATTCAGGCGCTATTTCGTCTACAAGATCGTCCATTTCTGCACGACTCAACTTAATACCTCTCTTACGAAGAGCTTCGGTTATTTTAGAACGAGTATCCTTACCTTTTTCAGGTGCAAATAAAAGACCTAACGCAGCTCCTACGGCAGCTCCACCTAAGAATGCTGCAAAAACACTTAAACCTTTCATATTCTTTTTTATTAATGATTAGTTATTGCAAATCTATAATTTATTTCGAATAAACAGGTATTTTTTTTAATAAATTATAGTTCTACGAGAAAAAAAGGACACTTATCATGAAAATTCTATTTTTTTTCATAATTTTGTTCTAATTAATTTCATATAAATAATATGAATAATCGTATAACACCCGACAAAATCACTTTTTTGCAACCCGATGAAATATTCGTGTTCGGCAGTAATCGCAGCGGATTTCATGGTGGCGGAGCTGCGCGCATTGCAATGAAATATTTCGGAGCAAAGTGGGGTGAAGGACTAGGACGCACAGGCAGATGCTATGCTATTGACACTATGAGTGGGGGAATAGAGACTATCCGTCCACAAGTCAACTTGTTTTTAAATTATGCAAAAAATCATTCTGAACTGAAATTTCTTGTCACCCGAATAGGGTGCGGTATTGCAGGATTTACAGATAAAGAAATTGCTCCCTTATTTGCAGATGCTCAAAATATTAATAATATTTTTCTTCCTAAAAGTTTTTGGAATTCAATGCATTAATTTACTTTAATTGAAGTTTTGAATTAACCAAGAAGTTGTTAAGCGAATGTTTTTCTCAGCCACAACCGGAAGCATCATTTGTGCTCGAGTAAGATTTGGTGAATTAATGCATAAAATTCTACTAAACCCTGCCTTTAAAAGAGACTTTTCATCTTTCACTTTTCCAGCTAGTAGCACTGTAGGGACATTTGCCTTTATAGCTCGTTCCAAAATACCCGAAGGAACTTTCCCCATAAGTGTCTGCCGATCAACAGAACCTTCTCCCGTAATTATCAAATCAACATTTTTAATCAATTTGTCGAAATGAACTAAATCCAACAATAAATTTATTCCGGATTTTAATTCAGCATCTAAAAATGCATAAAGCCCGCCTCCTGTTCCTCCGGCAGCACCTGCCCCAGGTAACCGAGCAATATCTCTCCTGGTAACATCAGCTATTATTTTGGAAAAAGATTGCAAACCTTTATCCAAACGTTTAATCATAACTTCATCTGCACCCTTTTGAGGACCAAAGACATAAGCTGCTCCCAATTTTCCATAGAAAGGACTTTTTACATCACATGCTACGATAAAACGGCTTTCCTTTACGGCCAGATGCACTTTACTAAAATCTACCTTAGCTACTTTTTCCAAAATATTTCCACCTTGCCCTAGAACTCGCCCTTTATCATCAAGAAAATTAAAACCAACAGCTTGTAATAAGCCTAATCCAGCATCATTTGTCGCACTACCTCCTATACCGATGATGAATTGTCGGCATCCTCTTTCCAAAGCATCAAAGATCAATTCTCCGGTGCCAAAAGTTGTTGTAATCCAAGGATTACGTTCCGTTTCTATCAACAAAGGCAATCCGCTCACCGAAGCTAATTCAATAAAAGCAGTTTTTCTATCCTCAGAAATAGCATATATTCCCTTTATCGGTCTCATCAGCGGATCATGAGAAGGAACTGTCATTTCAATAGAATGAATCATCTCTTTTACTGCACCCAATAATCCCTCACCTCCATCGGAAACAGAGATTTTTATTATTTTCGCATCAGGAAATACATCATGGACTCCAGCTTCCGCAGCTTCATTCGCTTGAGTAGAAGTAAGGCATCCTTTAAAAGAATCCATGGCTATGACTATCTTTTTCATACAAAATTAAATTAAAACAAAGGTAAATATTTTTATCAAACAATATGACCTTCTGTCTTTGCTTATCTAAATAAGAAAAGTTATATTTGCCAAATGTACAACAAATTAATTTATTTATGAAGATTTTAAAAATTGAAGCAACTCTGTTAATGCTAGGACTCATTGTAATTGGGCTATGCATAAAAAGTGGTTTAAATGGAATGGCAGACAATCAACGAGTAGTTAATGTAAAAGGTCTCGCTGAAATGGAAGTAAAAGCAAACAAAGTAACGTGGCCTGTTACTGTGAAAATAGTAGGTAATGATCTGGGAACAATTTATGAAGAAGTAAATAAGAGTAATAATATTGTCCGTAATTTTCTCACGAGCAAAGGAATCAAGAGCAGTGAAATTACTGAGAATGCGCCTCAAATTGTAGATAAAGCAGCTGATGTATATAGTAACAATGATTATAAAGCCCGTTATAATGTTACTTCCGTAATGACAGTATCTTCCGACAAAGTCGATTTAGTTAGAAAACTTATGAGTCAACAAGGAGAACTTCTAAAACAAGGTGTGGCTATTAGTGCCAATGATTATAATAACAGCGTCATTTATGATTTCACCCATCTCAATAAAATTAAGCCGCAAATGATTGAACAAGCCACCAAAAACGCACGTATTGCTGCTGAAAAATTTGCCAAAGATTCAGATAGTAAACTCGGAAAAATTAAAAATGCCGATCAAGGACAAATTGATATCAGCGACCGAGATGCCAATACACCTTTCATTAAGAAAATACGAGTAGTTACCAGCATCAAATATTATTTAAAAGACTGACAAAATAAAAACAAATCACATATAGACTTTTTAATTGCATTTATCCTTAATAATCCAATAACTATGAAAAATTTTACATTTAAATTATTATTATTAGGTATGGGAATTGCCTTTACAAGCTCTGCCAAAGCCCAATTTTACAATTACAACACCCAAGCGGCTACCGATACTTATAAAAATGATCAAGTAAGAGTCTTTAAAGTGAAGCCCAACGTGTGGGATGTGGAAACAAAAGAACACGATACAATGTATATAATAGAGGGTACAGAGAAAAGCGCTCTAATAGATACAGGAACAGGAGAAGACTGCAAAAACTTGCCCGAAATTGTGAGAAAAGTAACTACTAAACCTTTGGAAATTATTATAACTCATGCCCACGGTGATCATATAGGAGGAGCACTTCAATTCCCTGCTGTCTGGCTCAACCTGAAAGATACAATACTGATTCAAAAATACATTCACAAAGTAAATACCAAACTTAAACCAATGAAAGAAGGACAACGTTTTGATTTGGGTGGAGGTGAAGTACTCAGAATATTGGATGCTCCGGCTCATACTCCCGGAGAAGTAGTGGTTATTGACGAAAAAAATAAAGTGATATATTCGGGTGATGCTATTGGTTCTGGTCAAGTATGGCTGCAATGTGTACCGACAGCCGCAATGAGTGTATATTACAATACTCTATGCAAAATAGAGAACGTAATGAAAAAAGAGAAATTCAGTGAACTTTACTGTGGACATCAAGGATATTTGTCAGCTCCTCTAAATATGAAATTTATTCAAAGAATGAAACACATTGCTCTACGACTCATGAATGGAGATCAGAAAGATTCGAAATTGTTTATTAATCAAAATTACAAAAAAAGTAATATTTATCGCACCATGACTGAAGGTAATGCTTGCATAGTTTATGATGCACGTACCATCAAAAACAATAAATATACGGAATAAATGGTTGATTAAACAAGAAAAATATTTATTTTTGCACCATAAATCAACCTGATAAATATTATGATAAGATTAAAAAAAATTTACTTTTTACTACTATTGACAGTATTGCCGTTCTATGCTTTTTCACAAGAAAAACTTACAAAGTTTGAAATTAAGGACGGCAATTTCTATCGTAACGGAAAAATTACAAGAATTATTTCGGGAGAAATGCATTATCCCCGTATTCCGCATGAGTATTGGCGCCACCGATTACAAATGATGAAGGGTATGGGATTAAATGCTGTAACTACTTATGTATTTTGGAATCTTCACGAAATAGAACCAGGAAAATGGGACTTTACAGGTGACAAAAATCTGGCTGAATTTGTAAGAACAGCAGGAGAAGAAGGATTAATGGTAATTCTGCGTCCAGGTCCTTACGTTTGTGCAGAATGGGAATTCGGAGGCTATCCATGGTGGCTTCAAAATATTAAAGGAATGGAAATAAGAAGGGACAATAAAGAATTCCTGAGATGTACCAAAAATTACATAGAACGTCTTTATAAGGAAGTAGGAAACTTGCAATGCACAAAAGGTGGACCTATTATCATGATACAATGTGAAAATGAATTCGGTTCCTACGTATCACAACGTAAAGATATACCTTTAGAAGAACATCGTGCATATAATGCCAAAATAAAACAACAACTGGCAGATGCCGGATTCAATGTCCCATTATTTACATCAGATGGTAGCTGGTTATTTGAAGGAGGAAGTACACCAGGTGCTTTACCTACAGCCAATGGAGAAAGTGATATTGAAAAATTAAAAACTGTAGTGAATCAATATCATGATGGAAAAGGTCCATATATGGTAGGGGAGTTTTATCCTGGATGGTTAGACCACTGGGCAGAACCATTTCCACAAACAAGTGCAACAGAAGTTGCAAGACAGACGGAAAAATATCTTAAAAACAATGTTTCATTTAACTTCTACATGGTACACGGAGGTACAAATTTC
>CAZKSK010000091.1:0-8244 GCA_964555225.1 uncultured Bacteroides sp. | reverse complement strand
ATTCCGACGGTCAGCGTTCGAAAGTAAAATGCTATGGAGCCGACGATGTTCGCGAAGGTGTTGCCATCATGTGGCATGAAGGTGTTGACGTATCCATTACCGGAAACTCAACGAACCCGACACGTTTCCAACATCCGGTTGCAGGAACTTACAAGAAAGAACGTGTTCTCGCAGGAAAACCTTATTTTTCAGTAGCATCCGGTGGCGGTACGGGTCGTACTCTTCACCCGGACAACATGGCAGCAGGTCCTGCATCATACGGTTTTACAGATACTTTAGGACGTATGCACAGTGATGCTCAGTTTGCCGGTTCTTCATCAGTTCCCGCTCACGTAGAAATGATGGGATTCATGGGAATGGGAAACAATCCGATGGTAGGTTGTACGGTAGCCGTAGCTGTTGATATAGCTACTGCATTAAATAAATAATAACCTAATTACTATAAAAAAGAGGTTAAACATTGAGTTTAACCTCTTTTTTTATTTACAAGGAAACTTTTGCACCGATGTAAAAACAACGCGGTAACTCCGGTCCGTAAGTATATTCCGAATCACGATTGTACCCGGTATCAAGATCGGACTGAAATTGATCGAACAGATTGCGGACTCCGGTGCTTAACTGCAACTTAATATCCTTCCGAATGGGCATGGTATAACTGACTTTAGCTCCCAATTCAAAAAAGGAAGGAGTCGTTACCGTTATATCTTTATCTGTACCCGAACTCTCCGAATGGGCCATCCGCATACTTCCCGTCTGCTTCCCGTCCACAACAAACATCCAGCGAGTGAAAGGAGACATGTTCAGCGTGAAATAACCATAAGTATGCGGGGTATGTAACATCCTCTTTTCAGCCTCCACATTATCACTCCATTGATGAGCTTTTTCATAAAGAGCCTGTTGGCAAGTCATCCCGGCCTGTATATTCATCCAATGCAAAGGTTTTATACTTGCTTCCATATTTATTCCGTAAACATTGGCACCGGAACCGTTAGTACGTAACAAGACCATCGTTCCGTCATCTTCCTGAACATAATTTTCGACAAAAGCATTCGACAAATGCGTATAGAATCCTTCAATAAGCAAGTCAACCGGCATGCCTAAAAACAAATTATTATAATCGGCAGAAAGACTCCAGCTATGAGAACGTTCTTCTTTTAAATTATCATTCAAACGAGTCTTTATACGATTACCGCCTATCAACATTTCGTGCAAATCATCATCAAAGTATTGCGGATTACGGAAACCGTCGGCATATGACATTCTGAGAGTCCAGTAATCATCGGGCATAATCCGGATATTTAACCGAGGACTGAAAATAACATGATCCAACAAATTATTCTTATCTAACCGTCCTCCCAACAGAACTGTGACCCAATGGTTCTTCCACTCATTCTGGAAATAAGCACTTCCCGTCCGCACTTTTTGCTCAAAAACGGTTTGATACCACAGGCTTTCGTCCCTTAACTGAGAATAGTCATAGACCAAACCGAAAGTTGCCGTAGCAGGAAGAAATAACAAGTGTTCGAACTCATGGCAATATTGAGCTTCCAGTTGAAGCGTACGATCACATGTTTTCCCATAAGCTGTAGCAGCTTCGGCTATTTCTTCTTCGGAACCTCCAAGAATTCCTCCGAAATAACTTTTCCGAAACATACTCTGAAAAGCCGATGAAAAAGTAAGATGATTCAAAAGATCCTTCGAATGCCAATCATAATCCATTGTTCCTCCGTAAATATCATGTTCGGTCTGTTCGGCTATATTTGCAAGATGAGGCGGTTGATCCAACAAATTACCACCACGGCGAAAATCACCGATATGATAAAGGTGCATATTTAACTTACTCCAATCATTTGTTTTCAAGAATCCTCGGAATCCGACCGTCTGAGTTCGCAAACGTGTAAGTTCCGTATATCCGTCACCATTTCTGTCATATCCGGGGCGTTCTCTATTTTGTGCATAAAAGCCCAACCCTGAATTACCGTCTTTTGAAACCAAAGAAGCATTTAGTGAGGTATTATTATCAAAACGATTTCCACTGCCTATGGACATTAACGTATGAGAAAATTCAGCCATATTCTTATCAGGTGTTCGAGTTATAATATTTATGACACCGCCGATAGCTGAAGAACCGAACAAGGCGGAACTTCCGCCGCGCACGACTTCCACCCTTTCAATCATGGCTGCAGGAATCTGTTCTAACGCATACATGCCATTTACAGAAGAAAAAAGAGGACGGGAATCAACCAAAATCTGTGAATAATTACCATCCAATCCGTTAATACGAGCTTCCATCTTTCCACAATTTCTGCAACCGATTCCAACCCGTACACCCGGTTCATAATCCAATCCGTCGCTTAAGCTTCCGGCCTGTATATTTTCAAAAAGCTTACGATCAATCACTTTAACAAGTGATGAAGCCTCTTTTCGTAACGTAACATGACGATTGGCCGAAACGACAACTTCATTTAATGAAACACTATCTGATACGACATGGTCCTGTCCTTCCACCGATATGAACGGACAAACCAGAAATAACCCACAGAGGGCCACTTCTACTATATTTATTTTCATTCAAATTCAATTAATTGTTGATACTGAAAGGATATAATTCACCCTCCCTTTTAAATAAATAACACGAATAAAGGCGTATCAACAAATCGGAGGAGCACGAAGGGAACTTATTCTAAATGGGCGATAAGCCACACTTTCAGTTTTTTCCTCCTGAATAAATATAATGTAACGACTAACGATATCACACTGAAAGGTTGTGCCTTCAGTAAACGGAGAAAAAACGAACTGGCAGATATAACAATGTGAACAATCATGATGTGCCGTCTTGCCGCCTGATTCTTCACAACTTATATGATGGGTATGAACCGCCTTTACAACATATACCGGTAACAAGGCCAACATTAACAGCCAAGCAATAAAAACCTTATGCCGCATTTCACGTTTCATCAATCCCTTGCTATTTTGTTTTAAATTCCACGCAAAGATAATATAAAACCATACTGATATTCGGGTATATGTATTAACTTTAACAATACTTATTACTTGCCAAGTTTACTTTCAGAGTCTTTCTTCAATGATTATTTTATATATAATCTTCCCTAAGATCTTCACTATATGACAATTCCCACGGGACAATGATCGGAACCTTCTATTTCATTTAAAATGAATGATTCTTTTAAGCAAGGAAGTAAAGAATGACTGATTAAGAAATAATCGATACGCCAGCCTATATTTTTCTGACGCGCTCCGAAACGATAACTCCACCATGAATAAATGTCTTTCTTATCCGGATAAAAATAACGAAAAGTATCTACAAAACCTCCTTGAATATATCGGTCCATTCCGTCTATTTCTTTTTGAGTATAACCAGCCGACTTATTGTAATTTTCTTTAGGCCTGGCAATATCAATAGGCTCATGGGCAACATTGAAATCTCCGCAAATGACAATCGGTTTCTTCTTTTCCAGATTCTTCATATAACCGAACAAAGCTCTGTCCCAATCCTGACGATAGTCCAAACGTGCCAACTCCTGACCGGAATTAGGAACATAAACATCGATCAAATAAAAATCGCTAAATTCTGCAGTAATAATCCGCCCCTCTTGATCATGTTCTTCAATACCGATTCCATAAGTCACACTGACAGGTTCCTGTTTACAAAAAATCGCCGTTCCCGAATATCCTTTTCTTATAGCTGAAGAAGAATAAACATGATAACCTTGAAGGGAAGACAGCGCTTCCACTACTTGATCTTCCTGAGCCTTAGTTTCTTGAATACACAGGACATCAGCATCTAAAGACTCCAAAACAGAAAGAAAATCTTTCTTCATAACAGCCCGTAGGCCATTTACATTCCACGAAATTAGTTTCATGTGACAAATATGAAGATTCTCTATGAATCATGCAAATATTTTCATATGATTTTTCAGATGCCAAATTTTGCCTATCAAGATTTACGAACTTCTATCCGAATGCAAATTAACGAGCTGAACGAACAAATGACAAAAAGAAGTCCCGTTGTTACCATAATGTTACCTAAACCGACCAAAGGTGATACAACTCCGCCGAAAGCAAAACAAATAGCTCCCAAAAGAGCTGATGCGGTGCCGGCATTTTTTCGCTCACTATCCATGGCTAATGTTGTAGAAGATGTAAAAGTAAGACCCATTGAAAATAAAAGAATCATTAACAAGATTTCGTAAATCCAAAAATTACATTCATAATACATGACAATAAACTCCGTCAAAGAAAGGAAGACCATACCGATACACCCCGCCAAAGTAGAGTTTTCCGGATGCCGAAATTTCACGGATAAGGCAGCTCCCAAACCTATCATAACAGCATTTATTGCAAAACATATACTAAATGCAAACGGAGAAAAGCCATAATGCTGTTGTATTATAAAAGGCGAAGATGATATATAACTGAAAAGTACGCCTTGAGCGAAAGCCAATTGAAAGACATAATATACATATTTACGATTATGCAAAACCGTCCAAAAACTTTTGCACAGTGCTGTCCATCCGGATGTATCACGAGATGTAAGCGGTAAGGATTCTTTAAACTTAAAACAACAAAATAAAAGAATAAGTCCTAAAACAAATAGGACCCAGAAAATACCTTTCCATCCTACCGAACTTGTAAGAAAACCACCTAACACAGGAGCCGCCACAGGAGCAATTCCATTGATGGCACCTATGACAGCCAGCATAGCGGCCAATTCCTTGCCGGAATATTTATCAGTAGCTACAGAACGAGAAATCACAATTCCACCGGAACCTGCAATTCCTTGTATCAATCTAAAAAAAATAAATTCACGAATATTCGTAGAGTATAAACAAAATACCGTAGATGCTATAAACAACAACATCGCAACCAACAAGGGAGAACGACGTCCAAATTTATCACTAAGAGGTCCGAAAAATAATTGACCTACGGCCAATCCTGCCATACTGGTTGTCAATCCCAACTGCACCATCGAAAGATTTGTATTGAAATAGCTAGTCATGGAAGGTAATGACGGTAGATACATATCAGTGACAAACGGGCCGAAAGCACTCAACATACCTAATAAAATTAATAAAAAGACCTTTGAATTCTGTTTATCCATCATGTTTATTTTGAAATGCAAAGATACTCATTTTTTGCATTTCTTTTTCCCCTTTTTTTCATTTTTTCTATTTAGAATAGCCTGTAATCAGCTTGAACATTAAGACACAGTACTCAATAAAAATACAACTATTTATTATTAACATTGGTCAAATAAAAGTTATTTGCTAACTTTGTATATACACTATATTTACAAACAAGAATGATTACTCAGACGGAATTTTTTCTTCAAACACACAAGCGTGGCTTTCACTTAATTACAAGTGAAATTATAATACATTTACCCAAACTGCCAAAAACAGGATTACTTCATTTGTTTATCAAGCACACGTCGGCTGGACTTTCCATTAATGAAAATGCAGATCCGGATGTTCAAACAGATTTAACTGCCTATTTCGATCGTTTGGTAAAAGAAAATGAAACTTATTACCTTCATCAAGAAGAGGGTTCCGACGATATGCCCGCCCATATAAAATCGACCATTGTCGGGAACAGTATATCTATCCCCATTACCAACGGACATTTGAATATGGGAATATGGCAAGGAATATATCTTTGTGAATTCCGTAATTGCGGAGGAAACAGACACATAGTAGCTACAATCATTGAATAATAAAAAACAATCTTTCAATATACTTATTTATATCTTGAAAAAAACGTAACTTTGCACTTGTTTTTAAAAGAAAATAAAGGGTAAACAAATGAATACTTTTAAGTCGATTTGCGTTGGAATCATCATCATAACAACTCAAAATATCACTGCACAAGATACACGAAATATATATTATCAAAAAAATGACAGCATAAAGGTCCTTCGTCTGATTAACGACATGAACAAGCTAAAACGTACGGATGATAAGCTTTTTTGTGCGGCTTATGCAATGCAGGGAATTCCATACGGCGGAATAGGTATGAAAACTCCCGGAGAAGAGAGCTTGGTTATTAACTTCAAAAAGATGGACTGCATTACTTATGTGGAAAATGTTCTGGCGCTAGTATGGACACAATATAAAGAATCCAAAAAACCTACAAAGAACCCTTTTGCTACTTTCTGCAATTCTCTTCAGGATTTAAGATATAGAAATGGAATAATGACAGATTATACATCGAGACTTCATTACATCACCCAATGGATTGCGGATTCAGCTAAAAACCCGTTAATTTACGAAGTCGGGGGTCCATCCTTTACCGGACGCCAAAAGATTGATCTTCACTATATGTCTTCCCACCTGAAAGAGTATCCGGAATTAAAAAGAAACGCAGATTTTCAGAAAATAATCAGAGAGCAAGAAAAACAGGCAAGCGGAAAAACAATTTTCTATATACCTAAGTCAACATTGAAAAAAAGTCAACAGGAATTAGGTATAAAGAACGGAGATATTATTGCCTTTGTAACATCCAAAGACGGTTTAGATTGTTCTCATATAGGATTTGCAATATGGATTGACGGAAGATTGCATTTAATGCATGCATCCTCTTATCGTAGAAAAATTCTTATCGATAATCGTTCCTTATACGAGTATATGACAAATAAAAAACAACAGTTGGGAATTAGAGTCTTCAGATTGAAGATTTAAAAAATTAATTATGAATGATCGCCACTGTCAATTATACGACGGGCGCCCACATATCTTTTAGAAAAATAGGACGATGTTCTGCAATTATCAATGACGATGCCTCTATGATTACTGGCATGTATAAAACGAAACTGGTTATTGTCCTTGTCTACATCCAAGACAATACCCACATGACCTATACCTTTGGAATGACTCCCCTTAAAAAAGACTAAATCACCTTTCTTAAGTTCATCACGTGATACTGATACACCCTGATTATACTGCGTGGAAGAAGAAGCATTCAGCTGAATACCCACATTCTGAAAAACATAATGAGTAAAACCTGAGCAATCAAATGCATTAGGACCTTTACATCCGCTTCTATAACGCGTACCGATAAATCTCTGAGAATAATCTAAAAGTTGATCAACCACTTCAGAAGACTTTGTATTATTCTCTTCCATTACCGATACATTATAAGGACCTATATAAGGCAATTTATCCGGTATCTTAATTACTTGAGCCTGCACAGAATGCAAACACAATATTGCAATGGAAACTAATAATATCTTCTTGATGTCTTTCATTAAAATGATAATTTCTTTATCGATTTGAAAAATAAACATTGTAAATATAAAATAAAAGCAGGAACAATCCAAGTCCCTGCTTTCAAATTTATAATATATTAAAGTTTTTTACTATAAAGGTTCACCTTCTTCTTCTTTTTCTTTTGGTTCCGTAATGGGTAGATTATTTAAATCGATATCTTCCGGATCATTACTTAAACTATCCAAGCTTAATGATAACGAATCGGAGTCATTATTATAAACCTTTCCTCTGCACGAATAATCCCTATCGATCTTTATTTTCGGCTGTGTCGGGAATTTGCCGCGATATCTGGCAAGAGCGGGATCTTTCAGCACTTTCTCCATAAAATAAGCAAAAATAGGTAATGCAGTACGACTACCTTGCCCTAAAGCTCCCGTACGGAAATGAATACATCTATGCTCTCCGCCTACCCAGGCACCACCCACTAAATGTGGTGTACAACCTACATACCATGCATCCGAATGGTTTGAAGATGTTCCTGTTTTTCCTCCAAAATCAGTATTGTAATGAAATAAATCATAACCCCACAATGCCTGTGAAGTTCCTCCCGGTTCCGTAAGTCCCGCTTTCAACATTTCAGTCATCAAGAAAGCAGATTCATACGGAATAGCTTGAACTGAAACCGGTTTCTTTTCATAGACTACTTTACCATCCTTATCTACAATCTTCGTAACCAGAATAGGATTATGCATCTTTCCTTCGTTGACTACCGTAGTATATGAATTAACTAATTCAAGTAACGAAACATCAGATGCCCCCAAACTTAAAGCAGGCGTTTCTTCCAATGGCGTTTTAATACCCATTCGTCTGGCCGTCACTGCAATGTTATGAATGCCGACTTCCTGCCCCATACTTACGGCTATTGTATTAATAGATTGCGCAAAAGCAGCTTTCAAAGAATAATAGCGCCCTGTTGCTCCTCCATTAGCATTATGTGGCATCCAATCAACTTCTTTTC
>CAZKSK010000090.1:0-8244 GCA_964555225.1 uncultured Bacteroides sp. | reverse complement strand
TATGGGAACATTCAGCAAGTCACTTGCTTCTATCGGAGGTTTCGTCGCGTCTGATAAGGCAACCATCAATTGGCTTCGTCACAATGCCCGTACATATATTTTCAGTGCCAGTATAACTCCGGCATCAACGGCTGCCGCACGTGAAGCTTTACATATTATCATGTCTCATCCCGAACGTCAACAACACCTATGGGAAATCACTCATTATGCGTTGGATAAATTCCGTTCAGCCGGATTCGAAATCGGTAATACACAATCACCGATTATTCCGCTTTATGTCCGCGATATGGAAAAAACTTTCACTGTAACAAAATTAGCTTTCGATAATGGAGTATTTATTAATCCGGTAATTCCACCTGCATGTGCTCCTCAAGATACACTGGTTCGTTTTGCTTTAATGGCTACACACACCAAAGAACAAATAGACAGAGCAGTAACTATCTTGATTAAATGTTTTAAGCAATTGGATATTCTCAAATAAAAAACATAATGGATAAACAAAAAGGGTCGCTCATATAAAAAGCGGCCCTTTTTGTTATTTAATCTCAATTTCTTCCTTCATGTCAATTTCCTCACCCTTGGAATCATAAAATACATATTCCAAAAATGCGAGTTTCTGACTAGGAATAATCTTAATTCCGAGTCCATACTTCATCTGCCATTTCAATTTCAAGGATATTAATCCCTGATTAATATAGGCCGCGATGTACGGATGAACATACAGCTTGAACTTTTTGATTCCTAACTTATTGACTAGATAATCGATTTTGCTCTCTAAAGTGTCTGTAAACAAAATAGAGGATTTTATTGTACCTGTACCAAAGCACGTAGGACACGTTTCTTCGGTTTTTACATCCATAGCAGGACGTACTCTTTGCCGGGTTATTTGCATCAATCCGAATTTGCTTAAGGGCAGAATATTATGCTTAGCTCTGTCTTTCTGCATATTTTGACACATGCGCTCATAAAGCTTTTGTCTGTCTTCGGCTAAATTCATGTCGATAAAATCAACCACGATAATTCCACCCATATCACGCAATCTTAACTGGCGAGCCAACTCATCGGCTGCACCTAAATTCACATCCAAGGCATTAGCTTCCTGACCATTTTCAGATCTCGAACGATTGCCGCTATTAACGTCAACCACATGAAGAGCCTCCGTGTGTTCAATAATAAGATAAGCACCTCTTTTGTAAGAAACTGTTTTTCCAAAAGAAGATTTTAATTGTTTGGTAATGGAGAAATTGTCAAAGATGGGAAGCTGACCTTTGTAAAGTTTTACAATCTCTGCTCGTTCAGGAGCAATAAGAGTCACATAATCTTTCACTTCATGGAATATAGATTCATCATTCACGAATATATTCTCATATGAAGGATTGAACAAGTCACGCAACATAGCTACAGTACGACTGGTTTCTTCATAAACCAACTGAGGCATAACAGTAGCCTTCTGTACTTTCGTTATACTATCTTCCCAATGTTTAAGCAGGACTTTCAGTTCAGCATCAAGCTCAGCAACCCGTTTTCCTTCTGCCACCGTGCGTACAATCACTCCAAAATTTTTCGGAGTAATACTCTGCAACAGTTGTTTCAATCGGGCTCTTTCTGCAGCTGATTTAATTTTTGTTGAAACTGAAACCTTATTGTCGAACGGAATAAGGACTAAAAAGCGTCCTGCAAATGATAATTCACATGTCAGACGCGGTCCTTTTGTCGAAATAGGTTCCTTCACGATTTGCACCAAAACCTCCTGTCCTTGTTGAAGAACGGAAGAAATAGTTCCTTCCTTTTCTAAATCAGGAAGCAAAGATGCTTTTGTAATCGGATATAATTTTTTTCTGTCACTGATAACCTGTTTAAGGTACTTTTGATAAGAGTTAAATCGAGGACCTAAATCCAAATAATGAAGAAATGCATCACGTTCGAAGCCGACATCAACAAAACAAGCATTCAGTCCCGGCATCAGTTTTCTGACCCGTCCTACATACAAGTTACCCACATTAAATGAAGCTGATCGAGTTTCATTCTGATATTCTACCAAATTCTTGTCTTCAAGAAGTGCGATAGAAATTTCTTTGGGTTGTACGTCAACAACTAATTCGCTGGTCATTCTTTAATAATTGGTTCATATACTAATTAAAAACAAAGAACAAACCTTTGTAAGACATATTAGCCTTTTCAAGTTTGTTCTTTATTCAGTCACATTAGACTAGAAAAGATTATTTACTTTTATGTCTATTCTTTCTTAGTCTCTTTTTACGTTTGTGAGTAGACATTTTGTGTCTTTTTTTCTTCTTTCCGCTTGGCATAGCTTCAAAATTTTAAATGGTTAATAACTTTATTTATCTAAGGCATTGGTAAAAGCCTTAGCAGGTTTGAAGGCCGGGATATTGTGTTCCGGAATAATGATCGTAGTGTTTCTAGAAATGTTACGGGCAGTTTTTTGAGCTCTCTTTTTTACAATAAAACTTCCGAAACCACGAAGATATACATTTTCTTCTTGGGACAGAGAATCTTTTACCGTTTCCATCAATGCTTCAACCGTTTTCAAGACTGACTGTTTATCCACGCCTGTTTTTTTGGCAATCTCATTTACAATGTCTGCTTTTGTCATCTTAGTGTGATTTTATTCGTTATACTTTCCTAATTTTTTGGAATGCAAATATATAGCTTTTCTTGCAGTGAAAAAAATATATTTGAAACATTTTTAAAAAAATCCTCCTTATCCGACCATCTTTCTTTATTTTTGCACAAAGAGTCGATTATAAAGTAAAAAACATGTTCGGAAAAACAATAATTCAGTGGTATATGGACAATAAAAGGGATCTTCCATGGCGCAATACCAAGGACCCTTACCGCATTTGGATTTCTGAAATCATACTGCAACAAACACGCATCATACAAGGATATAACTATTATCTACGTTTTATAGAAAGATTTCCGGATGTAGTATCTTTGGCAACCGCCAGTGAAGACAAAGTAATGAAACTATGGCAAGGACTGGGTTATTATTCACGAGCAAGAAATCTTCACAAAGCTGCCGGTCAAATAGTTTCTTTAGGATATTTTCCGAATTCATACGAAGAAGTAAAAAAACTGAAAGGGGTAGGTGATTATACGGCTGCTGCAATTTGTTCTTTTTCTTATGGGCAGCCTTACGCCGTAGTCGACGGAAATGTATATCGAGTCTTGGCACGCTATCTTGGCATTGATACACCTATTGACAGCGCTCGGGGGAAAAAGGAATTTTCTGCCGTAGCACAAGATTTACTGGATAAGGATCGGCCGGGATTATACAATCAAGCTATCATGGATTTCGGAGCAATGCAATGTACACCTCAAACTCCGGACTGTATTAATTGTCCCTTATCAGATTCCTGTCTGGCCTTCCACCAAAATATAGTTAATCTTCTTCCGGTAAAAAATCATAAAACAAAAACAAGCAATCGTTATTTCAACTATATATATGTTCGCGCGGGCAAACATACTTATATTAATAAAAGAACAGAGAATGATATCTGGAAGAATCTGTATGAGCTTCCTCTTATAGAAAGCGATCATGCATTGAACTTCGATGAATTCATGCAAAAGTTATCCCAGACAGCATGGATAGATTCATCGCACAGTATAACGATCAAATGCATCACCCAAAATATTAAACATATACTTTCACATCAGATCATCTATGCCTCTCTCTATGAAATTACTTTTAATAAGGACGAAAAGAACTACTTCGGCCCGTTTATGCGTATTCCTGCCAGTGAAATGAATCTTTATGCGGTCCCTTCTCTCATTAGTTTGCTTCTTGAAAAACTTTGAACTTATTTATCGTATTGTTTGTTGAAAATGATAAATTCTTTTATCTTTGACCCAGAAAACAAAACTAAATTATTTTTATGTCAGTAAATAAAGTTATTTTAATTGGAAATGTAGGGAAAGATCCCGAAGTTAGATATTTGGATAATCACGTAGCTGTTGCTACCGTTACTTTGGCAACATCCGAACGTGGTTATACTTTACAAAACGGCACTCAGGTTCCGGAACGTACCGAATGGCACAATCTCATTCTTTGGAGGGGTTTGGCCGAAACTGCAGAGAAATTTGTTCACAAAGGAGACAAACTCTATGTGGAAGGTAAAATTCGTACACGTAATTATGATGACCAGAACGGAATAAAACGTTATGTAACGGAAATATATGTTGAAAGCATGGAAATGCTTACTCCCAAAGGGGGAGGTAGCTCATCAGCGCAGACAGTTCCTTCCGAATCTACTTCACAATCTCAACCTGCGACCCCTGCAGCATCGACACAATCAAATGACGATCTGCCTTTTTAATAAAACAAATGTCTGCCTTTCCCTTTCTACAGAGTGGAAAGGGGACATTATTGTATAACTTAATCACACTTCATTGGACCTAGAATCATTTATTAGCCAACTCGCAAACAGTTTTAACAACGTAACCATCACGGAGCCTACCTTAGGTGCTGTTATTGCCATTATCCTCGCCGGATTATTACTCATGGCATCCGGATTTGTTTCGGCTTCGGAAATTGCCTTTTTTTCATTATCACCAAATGATTTAAACTTAATAGACAAGGAAGAACATCCTTCTGATAATAAAATAAAAATTCTTCTGGAAGATCAGGAACGATTATTGGCAACCGTACTTATTTCCAACAATTTTGTAAATGTCACCATTATTATGCTTTGCAACTATTTTTTTGCTAAAGTAATCAATTTTGGAAATTCACAAGTTCTCGAATTTATCTTCATCACTGTAATCCTTACATTCCTTCTATTGCTTTTTGGCGAAATCATGCCTAAAATATATTCTTCACAACATACTCTGCCTTTTTGTCGAAAAGCAGCTCCGGTAATTATTGTACTAAAAAAAATATTCAGACCTCTTTCCAATCTCCTTGTTCATTCCTCACTTATAGCAAACAAGGTCATCAGTAAAGAGAATCAGTCCATTACAGTAGGTGATCTGGAACAGGCTCTGGAACTGACTGATAAAAAAGAGATTTCCGATCAACAGAACATGCTTCAGGGTATTATACGTTTCGGAGAAGAAACAGCCAAAGAAATTATGACGTCTCGTATGGACATGATGTCTCTTGACATGAAGACTTCTTTCAGTGATGTTTTAAAATTTATAGTTGACAACAATTATTCCAGAATTCCTGTTTATACAGATAACATCGACAATATAAAGGGTATACTTTATATAAAAGATTTATTACCACATTTAAATAAGGGAAACAATTTCCGTTGGCAGTCACTCATACGATCTGCATATTTCGTTCCGGAAACTAAAATGATTGACGATCTGTTGCGCGAATTTCAAATCAACAAAATTCATATTGCTATAGTGGTAGACGAATTTGGAGGAACCAGTGGTATAGTCACCATGGAAGACATTATTGAGGAAATCGTAGGCGAAATAAACGATGAATATGACGATGACAACAAACAATATGTGAAGCTGGATAATAATAATTATATTTTTGAAGCTAAAATCTTACTTTCAGACTTCTGTAAAGTACTGAAAATAAACGATGATACATTTAAAAAAGTTCAAGGAGAAGCAGATACTCTAGCCGGACTATTACTAGAACTTAAAGGTGAATTTCCAAAATTACACGAAAAAATTAATAACGGAATTTTCACCTTTGAAGTGCTGGAACTGAACAATCGTCGTATATTAAAGGTTAAAGTAACCATCCATTCAGAGGAAACCTCCGATAACAAAAAATTCTGATGCCTCTTTACAAACTACATACAGAACACGCTCTTAGGTTAGGAATCTGGAAACTCACGGAAACTGCTGATGAACTTGCTTCTTTGTTTCCAGAAGGAATACAAATCCGGGAAAATGCTTTTAAACTGTTTCAATCGGAAAGCAGACGTCGAGAATGGATTGCCATAAGAACTTTATTGTACAATCTGTTAAAAGAACAAAAGGAAATAAGCTATCTGCCAAATGGAAAACCTTATTTAAAAGACGGGAGCTACCATATCGGTATTTCACATACACGAGGTTATGTAGCTCTTTCTCTGCATCCCGAATGTGAAACAGGTATTGATATTGAATTTCATAACAAACGAATACTCAATGTGCGTAAACGGTTTATAACAAAAGAAGAGGAGTGCAAGATCCTTCCGCAATACGAATTAAATAGTCTGCTATTGCATTGGTGTGCCAAAGAAACCGTTTTTAAGATGATGAATGCCGCCGAAGTAGATTTTCTGGAACACCTTCACGTAGAAAAGTTTGATTATCCTATCCATAAAAGATTCTTCTTACAAGAGACTCGTACTCCAAAACAAAAACTTTATGAAATCCATTACCGAATATATCCGGATTTCGTAATTACGTGGAGTGAACAAACACATACATAATCAGATTACTGCTTTCTTCACCCTTATTCGCTTGTATACCCAGACAAAAGCAGGTATGAGAAACATATTGGCAGCAATCCAAGCGGTAGGATCTCCAAAACATACAGCTGTATATCCAAAAGCCGGAACGGCTAATATACTCACCAAAATACGCGCTATCATTTCAGAAACTCCCGAAAACATAGCCAGATTGGTGTAACCTATGCCTTGTATGGTATATCGTAAAATACAAAGTAATCCGAGAACAGGAAAGAAGCTGACAGATACATGCAGAAACAAAGCCGTATCATCCAATATAAGCGATTCGGACGGATCTACAAACAAAAGAGCAAACGTACGTGCACCAAGAAACAAAGTAACAAACATAATTGCTGAATAAGAGACCATTAAAAGAGAAGAAGCCTTAATCCCTTGCCAGATACGTTCGGGCTTTCCGGCTCCATAGTTTTGTCCACTGTAGGTAGCCATGGCTATTCCCAGACTTTCCAGCGGTGTCATGCAAAACATTTTGATACGCATGGCTGCGGTAAAAGCTGCTACACATGCCGTTCCAAGAGCATTATTTGCACTTTGAAGCATTATACTTCCTATCGCAGTGATAGAAAACTGAAGTCCCATAGGTACACCTATATAAAGCAACGTGCGAGCAAAGCTCCACTGAAATTTCTTTTCACGCGAAGTTCCGTTCAATATAGGAAATTTACGGTTCATATACCAATAACAAAGTATGGCAGATACACCTTGTGAAAGTACTGTTGCTATAGCAGCTCCGGCCACTCTCCAGTCAAGAACCAAAATACAAAAAAGATCAAGTACAATATTTAAAATCGTAGAAAAAAGCAAAAACCAGAATGGGGTTTTACTATCACCCAACGCACGAATGATACTTGATAACAGATTATAAAAAAACGTGAAAGGAACACCTATAAATGTAATAAGCAAATAAAGATAAGCATCGTGAAAAATATTCTGCGGAGTACTCATTATCGTCAGAATATCACCACACAATATACTTGTTACCAAAGCTATAGCTACAGACATAACGACAGCAAGCTGTAAACTAACACTTACATAACTACGCATTGTACTATAATCTCTGGCACCGAATTTTTGTGCTACCGGAATACCGAATCCACCGCAACATCCATTACAAAAACCCAGAATAAGAAAAATTACTGATGAACTGGCACCTACGGACGCCAGAGCATTTATACCTAGAAATTTTCCAACTATAGCAGCATCCACCAAAGAATAAGTTTGCTGCAAAAGATTTCCGAGAAGTAAAGGAACGGCAAAAGTAAGTATCTGCGGCAACGGACGTCCTGTTGTCATTTCTCTCGTTAATGCCATAATCTCAAATGATTATTCCACTTTATCGATAGGAAGAATATCTTTCTTGTGATAACCCATACTACTGAAAGCAGCTACCAAATCGCCGGTTTCATTAATTACATCCACACGACAATGAGCCAGTTTCCCATGATTATATATCTCGTGAGCCTCAGCATAGATGAAGCCTTTGTTTTCAGAACGGAAAAAATGTACCTCAGCTGTAATGGAAAGAGTAAGTGTCCCATGGCTGTTTACAGCAGCTGCCGCCGCCAAATCTGCCAAAGTAAAAATAGCTCCACCTTGACATACTCCGCCACCATTCAAATGCTCGGGTTTAATTTCCAGTCTGGCACGTGCATAACCGGGTTTTACTTCAAGTAATTCCACACCCGTACCCACAGCATAGCGGTCATTCAAAAAAAACTCCTTAATATCCATAATCTCTTTCCCCTTTGTACTTTTATCCTGTATATTTCTACATTGATATCTCTCCACAGAGAGAAGTATT
>CAZKSK010000089.1:0-8280 GCA_964555225.1 uncultured Bacteroides sp. | reverse complement strand
CCTTAAAGGATAAATACAACAAAAATAAAAAATGCGGGATAAATTGTTACCCTGCATTTTTTTATTTTAAAGCTTTCAAATAGAGAAATATCGCAATAATTGTATAAAGTAAGTTTGGTACCCAGACTGCTATAATGGGTGGTGTATTGCCATTAATAGCAAAAGTTGCAGATATTGACTGGAATAAAATATATGAAAAGCTCAATGCCATACCGATTCCTAGATAAAGTCCCATTCCGCCCTTTCGTTTTCTAGAAGACAAAGAAACTCCAATTGTAGTAAGAATAAAAGAAGCGAACGACATTGCTATTCGTTTATGATATTCAATTTCAAATTCCTTAATATTAGCAAATCCTCGTTGCTTTTGTTTATTGATATATTGATTCAACTCAGGAGTCGTTAGGGTTTCTTGTTGCCCCTTAGATATCAAAAAGTCTGAAGGTTCCATAATAATCGTCGTATCAAGACGTTCTCCTTTTGTAATTATCTCTCTCCGGCCTTTTAACTCCCGGATCATATAGTTTTTTACAGTCCATCGATATTTACTATCAGCCAAAGAATCATATACAATAGATGTCGCAGTCATATGAGATATCAACTTTTTCTTTTTAAACTTGTCTAACGAAAAATGATAACCGGTTTTATCATAATCCTCATACCGTTCAATGTATGCAATAACACCTGTATCTACTTCTAATTGTACATTTTGTACATAATCTACTTTTCTCTTTTTTTTGTAACGATTTTCAAAATTTAATCGCGTTGCATTGCCTTTTGGAATGACATAACTTCCCAACGAAAAAGTAAGAATAGAAATAAACGCTGCTGATATCATATAAGGTCGCATCATACGTTTAAAACTGATACCGGAAGAAAGTATCGCTATGATCTCTGAATTTTCAGCAAGTTTAGACGTAAAAAAGATAACAGCAATAAAAACAAACAAAGGACTGAACAAGTTAGAAAAATAAGGTATAAAATTCATGTAATAATCAAATATAATTGCATGAGCAGGAGCCTTATTCTGTAAAAATTTATCAATATTTTCATTGAAATCAAAAACTACAGCAATAGATATAATCAATGCAATAGAGAAAAAGTAAGTTCCCAAAAATTTTACAATAATATATCTATCAAGCCTTTTAATAGGTTTGTATTTAAAGATTTTTGCTCCAAAGATTCTTTTGAATATACTCTTTTTCTTTGGTTCCGATGTTTCACCATCTTCTTTTTTCTTCTTTTTTCTAAATCTTATCCAAAATAATTTTTTCATCATCTAAGATCAAAGTCTTGTTGATACCTGTTTTACCATCTTTGATTTCCATACAGAAAAATCACCTCCTATAATGTGCCGACGGGCTTCACCTACAAGCCAAAGATAAAAAGCCAGATTATGCAATGAACCTATTTCCAGTGCCAACAATTCATTAGAATGAAATAGATGACGCAAATAAGCTTTATTATAAACTGTGTCAACAAATGATTCACCATCCTCTTCAATAGGAGAAAAGTCATTCTCCCATTTCTTATTACGCATATTCATAATTCCCTGCTTGGTGAACAACATTGCATTTCTTCCGTTACGAGTTGGCATAACACAGTCGAACATATCAACACCACGTTCTATGCCTTCCAATATATTTGCAGAAGTACCAACCCCCATTAAATAGCGAGGTTTGTCTTTAGGCAATATTTCATTGACAATTTCTATCATCTCATACATCTTATCGGTAGGTTCACCCACAGCCAATCCACCAATAGCATTGCCATCACAATTCTTTGAAGACACAAACTCGGCAGATTGTCTACGTAAATCCGGATAAACACAACCCTGTACAATAGGGAACAAGGATTGTTGATAACCATATTTAGGTTCTGTCTCATTAAAGCGCTTCAAACATCTATCTAGCCATTTATGAGTAAGCCGGAGAGATTTTTTTGCATAATCATAATCTGAAGTTCCAGAAGGACATTCATCCAACGCCATCATAATATCCGCACCGATTGTCCTTTCTACGTCCATAACCTTTTCAGGAGAGAAAAAATGCTTGGATCCATCAATATGCGAACGAAAATCCACACCCTCTTCACGCAATTTTCTGATTCCTGACAAAGAAAACACTTGAAAACCTCCACTATCTGTCAAAATAGGACGATCCCAACTATTAAACTTGTGTAATCCTCCCGCCGCTTCAAGTATTTCCAAACCTGGCCGCAAATATAAGTGATAAGTATTTCCAAGTATAATCTGTGCTTTAATATCATCTTTTAAATCACGGACATGGATGCCTTTCACTGAACCTACAGTTCCAACAGGCATAAAGATCGGAGTTTGTATTTGACCGTGATCGGTAGTTATTAAGCCAGCACGTGCATTCGATTTAGAATCTGTATATTGAAGTTCAAAATTCATTTATTTTCTTCTTTATTAACAGCAAAGTCAATAGCTCCAGCTACTTTTTCATCAGTCAATGCCAAAGAGAAAACTTCTTTCACATCTTTTACAAAATGAAAAGTCAATCCCTTAATATATAACTCAGGTATTTCACCTATATCTTTCCTGTTCTCATCACTCAATATAATTTCCTTGATTCCGGCACGTTTAGCAGCCAAAATTTTTTCTCTGATTCCACCAACAGGAAGAACCTTTCCACGCAACGTAATTTCGCCTGTCATAGCCAGATTCGGTTCCACTTTTCGCTGTGTCAATGCTGAAGCCAAAGAGGTTGCAATAGTTATTCCGGCCGACGGTCCATCCTTAGGAACAGCACCTTCCGGTACATGAATATGTATATTCCAATTGTCAAATATATCCGAATCTATATTCAAAAGATTAGTATGAGCCTTAATAAATTCCAATGCCAGCATAGCTGATTCTTTCATAACATCACCCAAATTACCGGTCAGAGTTAGTTTTCCTCCTTTACCTTTACTCAAACTTGTTTCGATAAACAATATCTCACCGCCAACTGCAGTCCATGCCAATCCAGTTACTACTCCTGCATAATTGTTCCCTTGATATTTATCGCGTGAAAACTCCTGAACGCCCAATAGATCCTTTAAATCAGACGGTTTAATAGAAGAAGGAATAGCATCTTCTCCTTCTGTTGCATACTTTCTAGCCAATCTTCGAAACATTTTACCAATTTTTTTCTCAAGTTCACGAACTCCAGATTCGCGGGTATACAACTCAATAATGGCTTCTATTGTTTCTTTTGGCAATTTAAGTTTCTTGTTGAAACTTTTCATTCCATTAGCATCCAGTTCTTTAGGGATTAAATGACGACGCGCTATTTCAATCTTCTCTTCAGTTACATAACCACTCACTTCAATCAATTCCATTCGGTCTAATAAAGGAGCAGGTATTGTATTCAAATTATTAGCCGTAGCTATGAAAAGGACCTTAGACAAATCATAATCCACATCCAGATAATTGTCATGAAAAGCATTGTTCTGTTCAGGATCAAGTACTTCAAGCAAAGCTGAAGCAGGATCACCATTAATTGTTTCCTGTGTTACTTTATCTATTTCATCCAATATAAAAACCGGATTAGAGGAACCTGCTTTAGCTATGTTCTTAATAATTTGACCCGGCATTGCACCAATATAAGTACGACGATGACCGCGTATTTCAGATTCATCGTGTAAACCGCCAAGAGAAATACGCACATATTTACGATTTAAAGCAGCAGCTACCGATTTACCCAAAGAAGTTTTACCTACACCCGGAGGGCCATAGAGACAGATAATAGGAGATTTTAAATCACCTCTTAATTTCAAAACGGACAGATATTCAAGTATTCTTTCCTTTACTTTTTCAAGTCCATAATGATCTTTATCCAAAACTTTCTGGGCATTCTGAAGATTCAAATTATCTTTGGTATATTTATTCCATGGCAGACTCAACATCGTCTGCAAGTAATTTAACTGAACATTATAATCCGGAGACTGTGTATTTGTACGCTCTAACTTTGAAAGTTCCTTTTCAAAAATCTTTTGCACATTCTCACTCCATTTCTTCTTTTTTGCCTGCTCTTGAAGTTCTTCAAAATCCTGATCAATCGAATTGCCCAACTCATCCTGAATATTTTTAATTTGCTGTTGCAAAAAATATTCTCTTTGCTGCTGATCAATTTCCTCACGTGTACGCATCTGAATATTCATCTTAATATCCTGCAACTGAACTTCACGACTTAGCAAAGACAATAATTTTAATGCACGCTTGTGCAAATTTCCTTCTTTCAGCATATCCTGTTTATCCTCAATCGGAAAAGGTATATTAGCACAAATAAAGTTTATCAGAAACATATCATTACTGATATTCTTTATAGCAAAAGAAGATTCATTCCTCATCATATCGGATTTCTGCACATATTGAATAGCAAGATCCTTGCAAGATTCAATTAAAGCTTCAAATTCCTTATTTTTTTTTCGAGGAAAAACTTCTTCAAGCTTTGTTACTTTAGCCGTTATGTATGGATCTTGTCCTGTTATAGTCGTCCATTCAAAACGAACACTGCCTTGAAGTATTACAGAAATTGTAGAATCAGGCATCTCCAAAATGCGCACAACTCTCGCTACTGTTCCTATCTTATATAAATCAGATGCCGTTGGTTGTTCCACATTGGGGTCTTTTTGACAAACCACGCCAATAGGTTTATGCCTGGCTTCAGCTTTTTTAATTAATGCCAAAGAAGATTCTCTTCCTACAGAAACAGGCAGGAGCACACCTGGGAAAAGGACCATATTCCGAAGTGGCAGAATAGCTATTTCATCATCAAGTTCCGCATCAAAAAGGCTTTCTTCGTTTCCTGAAAAATCAGCTACCATTGAGATACCATCTTCACCCATTCTCAATCTATCATCAAAATCATATTTCTTCATATTGACTCTTTCTATTTCTTTTTATTTCATCGTAAAATAAGCGTGTGCAAAATTAATCATTCTAGAGCAAATAAAGAAATATAAACTGATATTTATCCCTTTATCTCATTTTTTAAATTAACTTTGCGTAAGAAAATCAATTCTTAAAAATATCATTTTAAAAAGAACATGTCGAATCCATACTTCACATTTAAACAATTCACCATATGGCATAATAAATGTGCCATGAAAGTCGGAACCGATGGAGTTCTACTCGGTACTTGGGCAAATGTTGCAGAAGCAAACAGTATTCTTGATATTGGAACAGGAACAGGTATGATAGCTCTTATTGCTGCTCAAAGGAATCCAAAAGCCCGAATAACAGGAGTTGACATAGATTCTTCTGCAAGCATTCAAGCGACAGAAAATGTATTAAATTCACCTTGGAAGGAACGAATTCACATTATACAAGAAGATATAAAAAAATTTCATCCGGCTATCTTATTCGATTCCATATTATGCAATCCTCCATACTTTAGAAATAGCTTAAAATGTCCGGATCGGCAACGCAGTGTGGCACGTCATACAGATAACCTTTCTCCTGAAGAATTACTTAAAAGCGTACAAACATTAATGACAAATTCCGGAGAATTTTCCATCATTATCCCTAGCTGTGATTACAAATTATTAGAAAGTTTGGCATTTATTCATTCTCTTTACACCGTTAGACGAACTTTTGTCCACACAATAGCCGGATCAACTCCCAAACGTGTTCTCCTTTCTTTTAAGAAAAAAAATATTCCAACGATAGATACTCATTTGACAATAGGATGTGATAAAAACAACTATAGTGAAGAATTTAAAACATTAGTAAAAGACTTTTATTTATAAAGCCTTTACAACCTAATAATTTGCAAAGAGATTTTTATATTTTTGATAGTAGGAGAAGGCACGTCCATAAAAAATTAATATTAAATTTGCATCATAGTTGATAAAAGTCCGATAAACATGAATAATAAATTTCATATAATAATTTTAATTTTCTTATTAACAACAATATCTGTTTCTGCTCAAAAGGCGGATACTCTTGCACTTTTACAAAATAAAATTTGGACAATAGAATTTCCTTCAAAAAAGAACAAGACCCTTAATAAAAAACATTTAACAAATGGTTTTGCCGCAGATTTTATCTTTGAACAGAATCACAATGATTCCAATGGATCATATTATCTTTCGGATGCTCCTGAATCATTTTTCAATATACACAAAGTCGGAAAACAAAAATGTGGAAAATATATAGTAGTAAATAGTCGCAGAAAAGACAATAGGGGAAAAATATTCACAGAAGTAAGCAATTACAAAATCCTCAAGTTAACTCAAGATACACTCAAAATCCAATACATGCCCACTAGTATGATTATTGATAATTAAATCATCGTTTCGTTAGTTTGCGAAGTAATTCTCTGTTTAAAACCGAAATTCTTTTATTACTCATTGAGAGATTACTTATTGACATTTTTCCCGGTATAGAATTCAATTCATTGAAATAATCGGCAAAAATCTGCAAGAAATTCGTTTCGTGCCCCTCTGCCGTATTATTCACTACTATATTAAGTCCTTTGCTAAACAATTCTACATCAATATTCTCTCCGGTCATAATAGGATCTCCATCAAAATGAATCACCCCTTCATGTTCTCGATGAATATGTATTTTTTTACAACGAATTGTTTTAATCAAATTACTTTTATCAAGTTTTTTTGTAAACAATTGCAAAGCAAGAGTCGGAACATCTAGAACAGTAAAAGGCTGTAAAATAATAACATCCATTAAGCCGTCACACATAGAAGCCTGAGGAGCTATATATACATTATTTCCATATTGCGACGCATTGGCACAAGCAATCAAAAAAGCCTTATATCTGAATGTACCGTTCTCATCTTCTATCTCATACGTATCGGGTTTATATTTCAATGATTCTCTTAACGTATTTTCCAGATAGGTGAGGAGACCTCTTTTTCGTGAAGAAGCAAATTTTAAACTGACAAAGGCATCAAATCCGACCCCGCATGTGCAGAAAAAAGGTATATTGTTTATTTTCCCGAAATCCACACACTCTGTAACTCCTTTATTGATGACATCTATAGCTCCTTTCACATCCATCGGGATCTGAAGATGACGCGCCAGACCATTTCCTGATCCACAAGGAATAATGCCCAAAGCAGTTTGAGTGTGAACCAATGAACGGGCCACTTCATTAACCGTACCATCTCCACCAATGGCAACAACAATTTCTATCCCTTTAGAAACACATTCTGCTGCAATTTCTACGGCATGTCCAGCATATTCAGTGTGTTTTATTACAGTATTATACTTTTGTTTATCAATACCCTCTTCAATATGCCGAACAATAGATCTTTTATTTGTAGTTCCTGAAATTGGATTGACAACAAAAACTATACTTTTTTTCTTGACCATCGATAATTTTATAATTGGACTGCAAAAATAATACTTTTGTACATCTATACCACCTTTTTTAAAACAAAATCATCGAACAAATAATTTTTAGCAAAAAAAAATACAATGAATAATAGAAATTGTTATCTTTGCAGCCTGTTTTAAAAGCAATGGCTTTTTAATATTTGATAAACCTTTAAAACAAAGAGGGTTAAAACAGCCTCTTAAAATAGCAAATATGGGATTACTACAAGAAAAGTTAAAAAAGTACGACCTTCCTCAGCAGTTCATGGCAAAAGGCGTATATCCTTACTTTCGCACTATTGACAGTCCACAAGACACAGAGGTGGATATGGACGGACACAAAGTCCTAATGTTCGGGTCCAATTCATATATGGGATTGACTTATAACGAACAAATTATTAACGCAGCTATCGAAGCAACAAAAAAGTATGGTACAGGTTGTGCCGGTTCAAGATTTCTGAATGGAACACTAGACATTCACGTTGAACTGGAAAAAGAATTGGCTCAATACGTCGGGAAAGACGAATCGTTGGTTTTTTCAACCGGTTTCACCGTTAATTCGGGAGTTATTTCATGCGTGGTCGGACGCGATGATTATCTGATTTGTGACGAACGTGATCATGCTTCTATTGTTGATGGGCGTCGTCTTTCTTTTGCGACCCAATTCAAATTTAAGCACAATGACATGGAGGATTTGGAAAAACAACTCCGAAAATGTCGTCCGGAAGCTGTTAAGTTAATAGTCGTAGATGGTGTATTCTCTATGGAAGGTGACGTAGCACCCCTCAAAGAAATTGTAGCGTTGAAGAAAAAATACAATGCCAGCATCATGGTAGATGAAGCACATGGACTAGGTGTTTTCGGAAAACAAGGCAGGGGTGTCTGTGATTATTTCGGTGTAACGGATGACATTGATCTTATTATGGGAACATTCAGCA
>CAZKSK010000088.1:0-8368 GCA_964555225.1 uncultured Bacteroides sp. | reverse complement strand
GATATAAATAACCGATCATTAACATTCTAACGGAATTAACTGTATAGCCGTGAATGATGAGAGCTGTTTTTCTTGTCCTTCTTGGACTTGTGAATAGGGCATGTAGTCTTGTCCCGTCGGATGCATAGATAAACGTATCTTTTAGGGCCTTAGCTTGTTGTAGACTATCGCACCAACCTTTAATGAAGGGATAATCTTTATATTGGGACTTGTATGAATCAGAAATATTTTTTCCGCAATTATCTTGCGGTGTAAGTGAATAATTGAGCATATAAAAACTTGCACCTGTGATTGTACTAAATATAAGTAATATACCAATAATCAATGAAAGAACCAGTTTTTTGTGCTTCATCATATGTTTTCGTTATTCGTTCCAGATATTCCAAGCTGCAAAGGCTTGAAGTAATAGCATCTCTAACCCGTTTTTCGTAACAGCACCGTGTTCTTGTCCTTTTTTCATAAAAAGGGTGATATCCGGGTTATATAATAAATCATACAATAAATGTTTTTCTGTAATATATTCGTAAGGGATATGAGGACATTCATCCGCATTCGGATACATACCCACAGGAGTGCAATTTACTATAACGGTATATTCATGCATTATCTCTTTTGTGAGTTGTTCGTATGTAAACATATGAGGATGTTCGCTTCTTGATACGAAAGTACTTTCTATACCTAATTTTTTTAGTCCATGGAAGATCGCTTTTGATGCTCCTCCCGTTCCAAGTATCAAAGCTTTTTTATGATGAGGTTCCAATATTGACTCTATAGATTGTGTAAATCCTATCACATCCGAGTTGTATCCGATGAGTTTTATTTTGTCATTCTTTTGATGAACAATTTTTATGACATTAACTGCACCTATATCCATTGCATCTTTGTTGAGTTCATCCAAATAAGAAATAATTTTTTCTTTGTATGGAATCGTTACGTTTAATCCCTTTAATTCAGGATTTGCTGCAATAACTTCCGGGAAATTATTGATAGCAGGAATTTCGAAGTTGATGTATTCTGCGTCGATACCTTCATTTTCAAAACGCTCATTAAAATAGCTTTTCGAAAACGAATGTCCTAAAGGGAAACCTATTAAACCATATTTATCCATCGATTAAAATATTTAGATTTGATATTATTTACTTGCAATATATAATGTACAAACACCCATTGTCAATCTTTTGAATCTCGCATTACTAAAACCGGCTTTCTTTATAATTTCCACCATTAATTCTCCTTGAGGAAATGCATGAATGGTACGCGGGAGATAAGTATAAGCACTTTCATCTTTTGAAATAAGCCGACCAAGAAAAGGCAACATTATTTTCGAATAAATTCCGAAACAATATTTCATTGGAAATTTTTTAGGTTCAGAAAGTTCCAATATCACCAAATGACCTTTATCTTTTAGAATTCTATATATTTCTTTTAAAGATATGTCAAGAGATTCGAAGTTACGTATGCCGAAAGCAACTGTAGCTGCTTCAAAACTGCTATCAGGGAAAGGGAGGGAGGCGCAGTCTCCTTTTGTAAATTTTATTGCGCCCTCCAGTCCTGCTTCCTTTACTTTTTTGCTTGCTATTTGCATCATTCCTTCTGAAATGTCTACTCCTATAAGCTTTTCAGGATGGATAATTTTATAATTAAGTAAAGCAAAATCACCTGTTCCCGTTGCTATGTCCAGAATAGATATCGGTTTATATCTTTTCAGGGTATTCACAGCTTTTTTTCTCCATCCTTTGTCAAATCCTAAAGACAAAAGATGATTCAACGGGTCGTAGGAATGAGCGATGTTATCAAACATTCGTTCTACTTGTTCTTTCTTTTTCCCGTCCCCATTATAAGGTTTTATTTTTTCTTGCCCGTAGCTCATTTATTTTTTTAGAAAAGCTTTTACGTTCTTTTCTATACGCGCAGCAATATCTTCATTCTGAGCTTTTTCGAATTTTTCTCCTACAATATGTTCGTATAATTCGATGTATCGGTCGGAAACACTATTGACATATTCATTTGTCATTTCAGGAACTGTTTGTCCTTCCTTTCCCATAAAATCATGCTCGATCAGCCATTGACGAACAAATTCTTTTGATAATTGTTTTTGAGGTTCTTCTGCTTTGAATTTTTTTTCGTAACCTTCAGCATAGAAATAACGTGAAGAATCCGGGGTATGAATCTCGTCAATTAAATATACTTTCCCGTCTTTTTTTCCGAATTCGTATTTCGTATCTACAAGGATTAATCCCTTTTCATTTGCCATCTGTGTTCCTCTTTCGAATAAGGCATATGTGTATTTCTCCATGAGTTCATAGTCTTCCTTACTTACGATTCCTTGGGCAATGATTTCTTCTTTTGAAATATTTTCGTCATGGCCGGTATCGGCTTTGGTAGTAGGAGTAATAATTGGAGTGGGAAATTTTTGATTTTCTTTCATCCCGTCAGGAAGAGTTACTCCGCATAAAGAACGACATCCGTTTTTATATTCTCTCCATGCACTTCCCGTAAGGTAACCGCGAATAATCATTTCTACCCGAAAACCTTCACAACGGATACCAATAGTAACCTGAGGATCAGGAGTCGCTATTTTCCAATTAGGAACAATGTCGGCTGTAGCGTCTAAAAATTTAGCAGCAATTTGGTTCAATACTTGTCCTTTAAAAGGTATACCTTTCGGTAAAATTACATCAAAAGCTGAGATACGGTCAGTTGCTACCATAACCAGCAATTCGTCGTTGATATTGTACACATCGCGTACTTTTCCATGATATACGCTTTTTTGTCCATCAAAATGGAAATTTGTCTTAACTAATGCTTGGTTCATAAGATGTTGAAATATTTAAATTGTCATTTATCTTTTTTTTATTTTTTTCTTTTTCGAGCTGAATGTCCTTTTCGTATCTTTCATAGGCTTCAACGATTCGAGAAACCAGTTTATGCCTTACGATATCTTTTTTATTCATTTCAATAAAACTGATTCCTTTTACGCCCTTTAAAATCTTAATGGCTTGAATGAGTCCTGAATGAATGGAGGGGGGCAGATCGATTTGTGTCATATCTCCCGTAACAATCATTTTAGTATTCATGCCCATACGAGTGAGAAACATCTTGATTTGTTGTGGTGTCGTGTTCTGCGCTTCGTCTAAAATAACTACAGCATCATTGAGCGTGCGTCCTCTCATAAAAGCAAGCGGGGCTATTTGAATGACATTCAGTTCCATATATTCTTTAAGTTTGGCGGCAGGTATCATGTCCTGCAGGGCATCATAAAGAGGTTGGAGATATGGATCAATCTTTTCGTTCATGTCACCGGGAAGAAATCCCAGTTTTTCTCCTGCTTCTACGGCCGGACGACTTAGAATGATTTTTTTTATTTCCTTATTTTTCAAAGAACGAACGGCAAGAGCTATAGCAGTATATGTTTTTCCGGAACCTGCCGGGCCGATAGCGAACAGCATATCATTTTTTTCATATTCCTTCACTAGCTTTAGTTGGTTTTCACTTCGCGGGCAAATAGGTTTCCCCGATACACTGAATACAATTACATCTCCCGGCTTTTCCACATTTAGCGCTTTACCTTTTATGATGTCAATAATGACTTCTTCGTTCAATGAATTGTATTTTGCGCAATGTTTTTCTACTTCCGTGATTTTTTCTTCAAATGCGCACATTTCTTCTTCATCACCCATCACTTTAATCACATTGCCGCGAGCAATAATTCGCAATTTGGGATATAAAGCCTTTATTATTTGAATATTGGCATTGTTAACACCATAAAAAATAACGGGATCTATATCCTCAAGAACTATATGTTTTTCTATCATTCAATAAAATTAGACGTTATTGAGTGCAAATTTAATCATTCGTTTTGAATTGTTTTATTTTTTCGTATAAAATTAATCATTGGAAGTCTTCTATAAGTCCTCTTTTTTCATTATCTTTGTGTCCTTGGAATTGCAAATAACATAGTCTTAGAACTATTAACAATATATGTAGAATGTTGAAAAACAAGAATTTTTGGTTGGGGATAGTCATCATTATGTCTTTTGTCGTTTTCTTCTTGGGGAAATGTAGTTGTGGTAGAGATACATCAATGGTTATGAATCATCCGCATAATATAAAAGGAGTAATCAGTTATAAAAGAAGTTTCTCGGATTTGAACGATACTCATCTGGCAGAAGCACAGGCTTTGGGCATACATCCTTTACAATCTGAGGAGCAGGCGAAAGAGCTTGGAGATAAACTTGTGGAAATTAAAAATTGTGATGAATATCAAATTGACGAGTTAACTCATTCCATCCCATTTCTTGTACCGGTAGCTGCCAATCTATTGGATTCTATCGGTTCAAATTTCTTGGATTCTTTACATTGTAAAGGCCTGAATCCATATAACATTTTAGTAACATCTATACTTCGTACACAGGATAAATTGAAACAGCTGGTAAAACGTAATGGAAATGCCAAAGAAGTTTCCGCTCATAGTTATGGAACGACATTCGATGTTTCTTATAATCGTTTCATACAAGTTCTTGATCCGGACGGTCGTCCTTACCAAAAAGTAAATCCTGATACTTTGAAACTTGTTTTGAGTGAAGTTCTTCGTGATCTTCGTAAGAATAAACGTTGTTATGTGAAGTATGAATTAAAACAAGGCTGTTTTCATATTACCGCCCGAAGTCTTCAATAAAATGGATTTGCATCGTTATTTCATTTATCTGGCATATGATGGTACATCTTATCATGGCTGGCAAGTTCAACCTAATGGAAGTAGTGTACAGGAAATCATGATGAAAAGTCTGTCAATTTTATTGCGTACCGAAACGGAAGTGATAGGAGCCGGACGAACAGATGCGGGTGTACATGCCCGTTTGATGGTTGCCCATTTTGATAGTAAGAAACAAATTGATTGCAAATTCCTCACTGATAAACTTAATCGTTTTTTACCTCCTGATATTTCCGTATATCGTATAAGGGAGGTGAATCCCCAGGCACATGCACGTTTTGATGCTATATATCGTACCTATCAGTATTATGTTACTACCGTGAAATCACCTTTTTCGCGTTTCTACTACCATCGTTTATTTATTTCTCCCGATTTTGAAAAAATGAATGAGGCTGCCCTATTATTGTTTGAATACAGTGATTTTACAAGCTTTAGTAAATTGCATACAGACGTGAAAACCAATAATTGCAAAGTAATGAAAGCCGAATGGAAACAAATAGGGACTGATGAGTGGGTTTTTACCATTCAGGCAAATCGTTTCTTAAGAAATATGGTGCGTGCAATTGTGGGAACTTTGTTCGAGGTAGGTTATGGAAAGCTTTCGATAGAAAACTTTCGTCAAGTGGTAGAAAAGAAAGCAAGGGCAGAAGCCGGTAGTTCTGTTCCTGCGAATGCTTTGTTTTTGGTAGATATCGGGTATCCGGAGGATTTGTTTATATAAAAGATAAAGGTATTGTTTTATGTGGTTAGTTTATGCTTTTTTTTCTGCAGCGTTGCTTGGTTTTTATGATGTTTTTAAAAAACAGTCATTAAAAGGTAATGCGGTTATTCCGGTTTTATTCCTTAATACATTGTTTTCCAGTTTAATCTTTCTACCTTTTATATTTCTGTCTCGATGGGATATAGGAGACTTTCAGAATAGTCTTTTTTATGTACCGAATGTCGGTTGGGATGTTCATAAATATGTGATATTAAAGTCTTTTATTGTACTTTCTTCCTGGATATTCGGATATTTCGGTATGAAACATTTACCTATAACTATCGTCGGACCTATTAATGCCACTCGTCCGGTGATGGTCTTAGTTGGAGCGCTGTTGGTTTTTGGCGAAAGATTGAATTTATATCAGTGGTTAGGTGTCGCAATTGCTATTGTTTCTTTTTTTATGTTGAGTCGGTCCGGTAAACAAGAGGGAATTGATTTTAAACATAATAAATGGATATTCTTTGTGATTTTAGCTTCTCTTTTAGGTGCTGTCAGCGGATTATATGATAAATATCTGATGGCCGACGTGAGTGATGGCTGTATCGGATTAAATAGGATGGTTGTCCAGGCCTGGTATAATATTTATCAATTCTTTTTGATGGGGCTTGTATTACTTCTATTGTGGCTTCCACATCATAAGGAGACGACCCCGTTTCATTGGGATTGGAGTATTATTTTTATTTCCATTTTTCTTTCTGCAGCAGATTTTATTTATTTTTATGCACTGAGTCTGGATGGTTCTATGATCTCCATCGTATCAATGGTGAGAAGAGGAAGCGTAGTTGTGTCTTTTCTTTTTGGTAGTCTTTTCTTCCGTGAAAAGAATTTAAAAAGTAAAGCTATTGACTTGATCTTGGTAATAATCAGTATGATTTTCTTATATTTGGGGACAATTAGCAAACCATGAAAATGAAAATATTTTATAAATTGTTTTTTTGCACTGCTTTTTTGTTTTGTGCTTGCGGAATATATGCGCAAAAAACATTGGCTGTGATGAATGATTCCATTGAAAATCAGGTAAAACCGTTGAAAGGCATACAAACTATGAGATCCGTTTTTTCTAATATGCCGGATTCAATAATCCCTGTATTGACTAAAAATAATCGTCTGGATTGTATTGATTTTTTAGATAGTCATATGAAAGCCGTTGTGAAAAATCGTTTTTCTCAGGAATCGGAAATGAATACTCTGACAAAAGATTATTTGTCATTTAAAACATCAGCTTCGAGTAGTTTCGAAATGAAATTACTTCCTGTAAATGACAGTACTCAAATTTTTTGTCTGATAAAGCATTTTTATGGTCCTGCTTGTGATAGTGAAATATCCTTTTATAATTTTAGTTGGCAGAAACTTCCTGCTTTACATTATATTTCTTTGCCGGATATGAAAGATTTTCTTCTTTCTGACAGTACTCGGACTGGTGACTTGTCTGCTATTGACATGAAACTTTATCAAATTGATCTGGACTCATTGAGTACCGATTTATGTATTAAGTTTTCTTCGTTAGATTATTTGGCCAAGGAAACAGCAACCAAGGTTTCTCTCTTTTTTAGAAAAACACCGATTTGTTACCGGTGGATGGATGGAAAATTTGTTCGGAAAGACTAATTGGATATCTATAATATTATAGCGATACGTTAAATTAATAATAAAAAAGGCTACTTCCTTTTGTAGAAGTAGCTTTTTTATTTCAATAAATCATTTGATGATTATTTCTGAGCCAATTTGTCGTTTGAACCCAAAACATCAGTGATTTTATGTTTGTACATTTTTTCCATCTCGTCACGTGCAGGACCGCAGAATTTACGTGGATCGAATTCTCCCGGTTTCTCAACAAATACCTTACGAACGGCAGCTGTAAAGGCCAAACGAGAATCAGAGTCAATATTGATCTTGCATACGGCACTTTTGGCAGCTTTACGAAGTTGTTCTTCTGGAATACCAACTGCATCAGGTAATTTACCTCCGTATTTATTGATCATATCAACATATTCCTGTGGAACTGAAGATGATCCGTGAAGAACGATAGGGAAACCCGGTAACTTAACCATAATAGCATCGAGAACATCGAATGCCAATGGAGGAGGAACGAGGCGACCTTCTGCATTACGAGTGCACTGTTCCGGAGTGAATTTATAAGCTCCGTGACTTGTGCCGATAGAAATTGCTAATGAATCAACACCTGTTTTAGTTACAAAATCTATTACTTCTTCAGGTTTTGTATAGTGAGATTCGGTAGCACTGACTTCATCTTCGACGCCTGCCAATACACCTAACTCTCCTTCAACCGTTACGTCGAATTTATGAGCATATTCAACGACTTTCTTTGTCAAAGCAACGTTTTCGTCGTATGGAAGTGAAGATCCGTCAATCATGACAGAAGAGAAACCCATATCAACACAAGACTTGCAAAGTTCAAAAGAATCTCCGTGGTCCAGATGAAGAACAATCTCAGGATGTTCGCAACCTAATTCTTTAGCGTAAGCTACAGCTCCTTCGGCCATGTAACGAAGCAATGTTTGGTTTGCATAGTTACGTGCACCCTTTGAAACCTGAAGGATAACCGGAGATTTCAAATCGGAAGAAGCTTTGATGATAGCTTGGAGCTGTTCCATATTATTGAAGTTGAATGCAGGAATTGCATATCCACCGTTGATGGCTCTCTTAAACATCTCTTTTGTGTTTACGAGGCCTAAATCTTTGTAATTTACCATTTTGTTTAAAGTTTATAGTGAATAATTCTTTTTTCCAATGCAAAAGTAATCAATTCTATCTGAATCGACGAGTAAAAAAGATGAAATTATTGGAAAGAATGTAAGATTTTATATTCTTATCACTTTAGAGTAAAATAAAATTAAAGGATTGATGTCTCTAAGCTAATTAAAAAGAGT
>CAZKSK010000087.1:0-8429 GCA_964555225.1 uncultured Bacteroides sp. | reverse complement strand
AGAGATGCTGGTTTATTAATTGGAAATATTGAAGGTGGTGCCATTGCGCAGGTTGCATATACTGAAGTTGCGGATGAGGAAAATACTATTCCAACAGCTAAATCAGTTGTTGTTATCTCTGATTTGATTGGTTCTTGGGTTGAACCTAACCCCATTGAGCAACATTCTTATCAAGGAATTAAAATAGAAGAGAATGGGGTGGCGTCTTCTATCAATATGAGTACATTGACATATACGGGTTGGTCTATTAATAAGGGACGTTTAGTCTTGAACTCAGAAAGTGAAGGAAGTGGAGATCCTATAGAATGTGCAGATACATTTAATATTACCAAAATAAATAAAGATTCTTTAGTACTTGTAAATCCAGATTTGACGCTCCGTTATGGAAAATTAAAATAAAAGAAGCCCAGAAAAATGGGCTCCTTTATTATCACATATATATTTATTTTTTAATTTCTATCTGTAATTTTTTTCAGGACTTCTCTATTGAATGCAAATTCTGCACATTTTACAGCATAAATTTTTTTAGGTGATAGAATTTTGAGAAATTGTTTAAGATAAATATAATCAAGCTTTTCTGCTTCTATACGATTGTTAATACTGTTTTCTACAATTTCTTTATATTCTTTGTCCGTAGTGATAGGATTTTTTCCTTCTTTGAACATTTTACGATTTTGACTATGAAGATCGCGTTTACGAGATTGAAGCTCATAATAGAGTGGGAAAAATTTTGCAGCTTCATCTGCGGTTAGATTTGCATAATCGGTTATGAATGCTTGTTGACGAGCATTAAATTCCTCTGGAGAAAAATGTCCTCTTCTGCTTTGTGCTTGTATTGTAAAACTAAGACAAGCTAGGCAAATTGTTAGTATATAAGTTCTTATCATTCTGAGTCAGTTAAAAATGAATATGTGTCATAATTGTCAATCATTGAATAATTAACCACATCATTAATGTATTGATCCTTTTGTTTTTCTTTGTTTACTTCTGCAGAATCAATTTTTTTGATACTTGATGTTTTTTCAAGCATATATTGAATTCCGAAGAAGAGACCGCAAAACATAGCCGCCATATAAAACCACGGCCTAATCCGTTGCCATGGTGTTGAATGCTTTTCTTCTTCCATAACAGAAAAATCCTGAGGAGGGAGCTTTTTCATTAATTCTTCCGAGAAGTTTTCAAAATAGTACTCAGGAACACTGAACGGGTTCTTTTGTGCATACTTGTCAATAATCTCATTTTCTTTTTTCATTTTCTGTTCTCCTTAATTCTTTAACCCTTAGATTTATTTAAAGTCAAAAGGTTTAAAGTTTCTCTTTAAAATAGTTCTCAATTTTCTTTACAGCTAAATGATATGAAGCCTTTAAAGCTCCCACACTAGTACCTAAAATCTCAGACATTTCTTCGTATTTCATTTCTTGATAATATTTTAAATTGAATACAATTCTTTGTTTTTCAGGAAGAGAATGTAGTGCTTTTTGCAACATGATAGCGGTTTCATCTCCATTGAAATAAGAATCACCCTCCAATTTATTAGCAATAGATGCTTCTTTATCGTCAAGAGAGAGATTGTTTTCTAATTTTTGTTTGTTTAGAAATGTTAAGCTTTCGTTTAAAGCTATTTTATAGAGCCAAGTAGAAATCTTAGCGTCACCACGAAAGTACTGAATGCTGTCCCATGCTTTTAAAAAAGTATTTTGCAAAATATCATTTGTGTCGTCATGTGAAAGGACAAGTCGGCGTATTTGCCAATAAAGTTGTTCACTGTATTGTTTGACAATCAGTGAAAAAGCTATCGAGATTTGTTCGGGATCTTGTAATTGCTCTTTTATTTTATCTTCATCGTATATTGCTTGTTTCACTCAATTTTTTTTTGATGTATTTGATTGTTTTTATCTTTAAAAGTTTAAACTTTGAAGCAAAGATTTTCTTTGGCAAGGAAAGTATTATTGAAAACTTGTTTTGCTTCATTTAGTAGAATATTCTCATCTTCATATCGTGCAGAAAAATGTCCAATAATGAGCTTTTTTACTTCTGCCTTTCGAGCTAATTCCCCAGCCTGCAGTGCCGTTGTATGAAAAGTTTCTTTGGCACGTGCTTCATCTGAAAAAGAAAACGTGGCTTCATGATAAAGTGTATCTATACCTTTTATTTGTTTAACAATGTTTGGTTGATAAATAGTATCAGAGCAGTATGCATATTTTCTAGCTGGTGAAGCCGGTAGTGTCAGTTCTTTGTTTAATACTGTACCTTGTGGTCTTATGTAATCAGCTCCATTTTTTATTTTGTTAAACTCGCATATTGGGATGTGATAAAAGTCTATTTTTTCTTTTATTAAATGATTAGCACTTTGTTTTTCTTCAAAAATATAACCGCAACATGGTATGCGATGTTTTAATGGAATTGTATGTACTATTAAAGACCTGTCTTCGTAAATGATTTGTTCTTTATAAGTATCTACGGATTGGAATACAATTTTGTAGCTTATTTCTTTACAAAAAAAATCAAGTTGAGGTTGTAATATTTCTTGAAGTTCCGAAGGTGCATGTATATAGAGTGTCGCAGTTCTTTTTAGTAAACCGAATGTTGATATTAATCCCATTAGACCAAAACAATGGTCTCCATGTAGATGAGATATAAATATATGGTTCAATCTACTGAATTTTAATTTGGATTTTCGCATTTGCATTTGTGTACCTTCTCCACAATCAATCATAAAAAGTTTTTCTCTAAAATTGATAACTTGTGATGATGCAAAATGACGAGTAGTTGGCAGTGCTGAACCACATCCTAAAATATGAACTTCAAATTTTTCCATTACACGGCAAAAGTAGATAAAAAAAGAGTGTATTCCAAACAGAAATACACTCTTTTAACTTTATTGTATAGTAATTATTTACCGGACATTTTTTCTTTTAAAGCTGCTAATGCATCAATATCACCTAAAGTAGTTGAAGCAGCTTGATTTTGGATTGCTGGAGCTTCTTCTTTCTTTGTTCTCTTAGCTTTTTTCTCAGCTTTTGCTTCTTCTTTTGCAAGATCCTCGAACGTACGACTATGAGAAAGAATGATTCTCTTTGCATCTTTATTAAATTCAATAACTTTGAAAGGTAATTTTTCTTCCAATTGAGCTTGAGTTCCATCTTGTTTTACCAAATGTTTAGGAGTAGCAAAGCCTTCTACACCGTAAGGTAATGAAATAACAGCACCTTTATCAAGCATTTCGATGATTGTTCCTTCATGTATAGAACCTACAGTAAATACACTTTCAAATACATCCCATGGATTGTCTTCTAATTGCTTGTGTCCTAAACTTAAACGACGATTTTCTTTGTCAATCTCTAAAACTTGTACGTCGATATCAGCTCCAATTTGAGTAAATTCAGAAGGATGTTTGATTTTCTTTGTCCATGAAAGATCTGAAATGTGAATTAAACCATCAACACCTTCTTCAATTTCTACAAAAACTCCGAAATTAGTAAAGTTCCGTACTTTTGCTGTATGTTTTGAACCTACCGGATATTTATCTTCTATGGTTTCCCATGGATCTGGCTTCAATTGTTTGATACCCAATGACATTTTGCGTTCTTCACGATCTAATGTCAAGATTACGGCCTCTACAGTATCACCTACTTTCATGAAGTCTTGTGCTGAGCGTAAATGTTGACTCCATGACATTTCTGATACATGGATTAAGCCTTCAACACCTGGAGCAATTTCAATGAATGCTCCATAATCAGCCATCACAACAACTTTACCGGTTACTTTATCGCCAACTTTTAAGTTAGGATCCAAAGCATCCCATGGATGAGGAGTCAACTGTTTTAATCCTAGAGCTATACGTTTCTTTTCATCATCAAAGTCAAGAATAACAACATTTAATTTTTGATCTAATTGTACGACTTCTTTAGGATCACTTACACGTCCCCATGAAAGATCGGTAATATGAATTAAACCATCTACACCGCCCAAATCAATGAAGACTCCGTATGAAGTAATATTTTTAACAGTACCTTCAAGTACTTGTCCTTTTTCAAGTTTACTAATGATTTCTTTCTTTTGTTGTTCAAGTTCTGCTTCAATTAAAGCCTTGTGGGAGACAACGACATTTTTGAACTCCTGATTGATTTTAACAACTTTGAATTCCATCGTTTTACCAACAAATACATCATAATCACGAATGGGTTTGACATCAATTTGAGAGCCAGGTAGGAATGCTTCGATTCCAAATACGTCAACAATCATACCTCCCTTAGTACGACATTTAACGTAACCTTTAATAACTTCTTCTGATTCAAGAGCTGCATTGACACGATCCCATGAACGTGTAGCACGTGCTTTTTTGTGAGAAAGAATTAATTGACCTTTTTTATCTTCTTGGTTCTCAACATATACTTCTACCGTATCACCGATTTTTAAGTCTGGATTATAGCGGAATTCACTCATGGGAACTATACCGTCCGACTTATAGCCGATGTTTATGACAACTTCGCGCTTGTTCATTGCGATAACGGTACCATCAACAACTTCGTTACTGCTGACTTTATTCAAGGTACCATCATAGGCTTTTTCCATTTCTTCTTTGCTTGCCTGAGTCTCGGGGGTGCCATTCTCATAAGCGTTCCAATCGAAATCTTCAATAGGAGCAATGTTTTTTAAATTTTCCATTCAATTAATTGTTTTTAATTATTAAATAAATTAGACATTATATGGTTTTATATAATTCGAGCGCAAAAGTACGATTTTTTATTTGATTGACAATTGATTTCCAATTGTTTTTTAATATAATAGCGATATTTTTTACTTGTATATACTAAAAAATAAAGCATTATTTACTTTTACTGTATAGTTAACATATATAATTGGACAACAGTCCTTTATATGATTTGGTGTAAATTAAATAAATATTTAAGATTTTGATTGTTTTGTAGAAACCTTTTTGTTATTATAGATTAATTAAATCGAAATATTATATTGTAACTTTATAACCGATATAAATATAAGAATGAAAAAATAACAGTCTTTATCATAATGGATTAATCATCTGGTGATATTTTTTATTCATGCATTTATATATATTATTGATAATCTTTTATACATTTGTAAAAAAATAAAATTGTAAAAGATGAGTATCTGTTATGTCTTTTGCGTATTTCTCATAATTGTTATTTTTTTGTTATTATTTTTGTGGAAGTGTCGAAGAGAAAAAAAAGAGAAGGAGAAAGATCCGGTTCAATCGAAATTAAAAGAATCGAATAAATTTTCTTTATCTAATTATTCGGAAGAAATTCTACAAAATTTGGGTGTATATATTTGTATTGTTAATAAGCAATTACAGGTCGTTAAAACAAATTATTATGATATAAATATGACATCTGAGCCTAAAGAACCCATGTTATTAGGTAATGTACTTAAATGTAAGAATGGAGAAGATGCGGGTTTGTGTGGTGAAGGAGAAGCTTGTAAGCATTGTCTTATACGTAAATTTATAACAAATTCTTTTATTCGGCAAGAAGGATTTGATGACTTGGAAGTTCCTATGTATCTGTATATTTCGCGAGATAAAAAGAAATATATTGATTGCGTAGTCAATATTTCAGCCAAATTATTAAATGTGGAAGTTGATAAATATCTTTTGCTCACTATAAATGATATTTCTAAATATAAGATCCTTCAAAAAGATTTGGAAATTGCACGTGATCAAGCGACGGAAGCCAACGAGCAGAAATCCGCATTCATTTCTAATATGAGTCATGAAGTTAGAACGCCGTTAAATGCAATAGTAGGTTTTTCTGATTTATTAATTACAACAACAGACGAAACGAAAAAAAAATCATATATTGATATTATTCATACAAATAATGAGCTTCTACTTAGTATTGTAAATGATGTTCTTGATTTGTCAAAGTTAGAAAAAGGAACGTTCGATTTGTCTTATTCAAAAGAAGATTTAAATATAGTGATGTGTGGATTAGAAGAGACATTTAGAAGACGTTTGAATATTACGGGAAAACCAGTACAATTAATTTTTATACCTTCAGAAGAATCTTGTTATATAGAAATAGCGAAAAATCGTGTCATTCAAGTTTTTTCTAATTTATTGACAAATGCCATAAAAAATACGGATAAAGGGTCTATAACTTTTGGTTATAATATTCAAGGTGGAAAGATATATTGTTATGTAACCGATACAGGAATTGGAATTCCCAAAAATGAAATAAATAATATATTTCATCGTTTTATTAAATTGAATGTTAATAAATCAGGTACGGGATTAGGACTATCAATCAGTAAATTTATTGTCGAAAAGATGGGTGGGCAAATGGGAGTAGAGTCTGAGGTTGGGCACGGATCTACATTTTGGTTTACTTTGCCAATGCAGAGAATGATTCCGGATGAAAAAAAACAAGAATCTTCAAATAATCAAAAAATTATATATAATGTGATTGAAAGAAAGAAATTGAAAATACTAATTGCTGAACATTTAGATCCAGAATATAATTTATTAAAAGATTACTTGAATGAACAGTATGCATTATATAGAGCATTCGATGGAGAAGAAGCTGTTTCTATCTTCTTCAAGGAAATGCCGGATATAATTTTTATAGATTTAATGATGCCCAAGGTCAATGGTTATGAAGCGACAGATGCAATTCGGCAAATTTCTACTTCTGTTTTTATTGTAGCAATGGCTGATCTCGTAGAAAAAGAAAAAATAAATTTTTTCTTGAAAGGTTTCAATGCCTTTCTTTCATTACCTATAAATAAACAACAACTCTTTGATATTTTAAAAACTTCAGGTGTTTAATTCTTTATTTTAAATGGAACTCTATTAATTCTTTAATAGGATTTTGTATGATTTTTCCAATAGAATAATGATATTTGTTTGCAACTTCCATTAATTCTTCTGTACAGTAAAAAGCTACGGAACCAACAAAACTCACTGGTAAGTCATTTCTATTATAGGATTCAATATTTCGTTTAAAGAATTCTGAAAAATTATCTAATAAAAAATTATGTATTTCCGGTAATTTTTTGTTTTCTCCTAGGAATGGTGCTAAACTTGATAAAAAACGATTGGCTTGAGGTTCACTGTAAATCTTGTTTATAATGATTTCAGGTGTGAGTTTGAACTCTTGAAAAAATTTGTTGCATATATAATCCGGTAATTGATGTTTTAGGCAGTCTGCAACAAGTCTTTTTCCCAAAACAGCTCCACTTCCTTCATCACCTAAAATATATCCGAGAGGCGATACATTTGCAATAATGTCGTGCCCGTTATAAAGACAGGAATTAGATCCAGTACCTAAAATGCAAGCTATTCCTTCTTTGTTACCAAGTAAGGCTCTTGCAGCTCCTAGAAGATCACTCTCAATATGAATTATTGATTTTGGAAATATTTTTATTAAAGCAGCTTTTACAATATATTTTTTGTCTTTTGTACAACCAGCACCGTAAAAATATATTTCATCAATGTTTGTATTGCAAGGTATTTCAAATTGAAATTGTTCTTTTATAATTTTCTCTATATCATCAGAAGATTGATGGAAAGGATTGATTCCGGAAGTTCTGGTGATTGTTGTATAATTGGTGGCATAAATAAGCCAATCGGTTTTTGTTGCTCCACTGTCTGCTATTATTTTCATATTTTATTTGTTTTACTAACGCTTTTTTGCCCATAATTGGGATTTATTGTAATATATGCAGTTACTAAAAATGTAATAAGACAGGTAGACATAATTATTAAAAAGAAAGTTTGATAGCCTACCTTTTCTTGAATCCATCCTGAAATCATTCCTATCATATTGCCTAAAGCCATAAAACCGGTACAAAATGCGTAATGGGCGGTTTTATGTGGTCCCTCTGCAAATTCCATAAGATAAAGCATATAGGCCGTAAATCCGAATCCATAACCGAATTGTTCAATAAAAACAGCAAGATTAATAGTCCAGAAACTTGATGGAAGAAAGATACTTAAATAGACGAAAGAACCACAACTTAATGTAATGCTTAAAGCCATGGGCCAAAGCCAGCGTTTTAATCCTCCATGAGCAATTACAAAACCTCCGACGATTCCACCGGCTAATAATCCTATTACGCCGAAAACTCCATATATTGTGCCCAAATACTCTGTAGAAATACCTAAACCTCCTTTTGCTATGGGATCTAACATGAATGGAGATATAATTCTTTGTAGAAGAGTTTCCGGGAGGCGGTAGAAAAGCATAAATGCCAATGCTGAAATGATATGAGGCTTTTTGAAGAAAGTTGAGAATGTAATTCCAAATTCTTTAAAAATCATTTTTGCGTTTTTCTTATTATTACCGGAAATAGAAATATCAGAAATCGGATAAGGGAGAAAAAATTTATGATATATAAAAAGTATAATCATCAGTCCGGCTGTAATAAAATAAGTAATGGACCAAGAT
>CAZKSK010000086.1:0-8454 GCA_964555225.1 uncultured Bacteroides sp. | reverse complement strand
TAAACAACGTGTCCGCGAAAAAGGAGATGAACTAATAAAGAGTGAGGGACTCTTACGTCCTATTGTTGCTTTGGAAGGTCAGGATTACTTGACCTTTTTTATGTATATAGGTATGTATTTTTGGTCGCTTTTTCGGAATTACGAAGAAATCTGTTATACGTTTAGACTATCCGATAAAGGATAGTGCAGATTTTAAGAAGTGTATAGATCCTTTTCAGGCAATCCGGAAGAAGTAGGTACTTCTATTCTAGTTTTGGCAAAACTACCCGGATATTCTTGGTTGATGAATTTGATCATCTTTTCACGGATGTCAACACGCAAATCCCAGTTAATTGATGCATCGGAGCTGCTGAGAAGTATTCTTACTTCCATGTAGCGGTCTTTTGAATCGGTGATTTGGATGTTTGCCACTCTTTTATCCCAAAGCGGATGGTCTTTTAGAAGCAAATCCAATTGTGTGCGGAGTGCATCTACAGGGACGGAATAATCGGTATAGAGGAATACTGTACCTAATATGTTTGAACTGTTTTTAGTCCAGTTTTGAAACGGTTTTTCAATAAAATAGCTTACCGGTAGTATCAATCGTCTTTCGTCCCATATTTTTACGACTACGTAGGTTAGTGTGATTTCTTCAATTCGTCCCCATTCTCCTTCTACTATAACGACATCGTCCAGTCGGATGGGCTGGGTAATGGCTATCTGCACACCGGCTAAAAAGGTAGCTATACTTTTTTGGGCGGCAAAGCCGACGATAATTCCTGCAATGCCTGCGGAGGTGAGTAAACTGATTCCTATGGAGCGTACTTGTGGAAAAGACATCAAGGCTGCGGCTATGGTAAGGATGCTTATCAAAGCTACAATGAGTCCTTCGAAAACCTTCATCCGTGTGAGATCTCTTCGCGCATTCAGGTTATCCGTATTGTCGATATCCAGTTTGTGCTGAAAATAATAGAATAGGGCTCGTACAACTTTAATCAAGATCCATCCGATGGTAACTATCAGGAGTATTTTGTTTATATCCAGTAAGGTTTTATAAACAGTCGTTTTGGCAATGAACGAATAGGATGTGAAAAGGGAAAGGACAATCCAAAAGAGTAACCATAATACAGGGATACGGAGAATGTCGATAATAAAATCATCGATTATACTTTCTGTACTTTCTACTTTTTTGCGAATTCTTTTTAGTACACTATTGTAAATCAGATATATTGCGGTAAGGGAAGTACCAAATAAAATGATAGTGGATATTACTCGGAATGTGCTATTCTCTAAGAGGTGGTCAATATATATCATAAGCCTTTTATACTTTTGGTTATATAATTAAAAAATGCAATATACTTAAAAAAAAGGGGAAAGGCTTATGTGAGAGCTTATTTTTGATTTCCTTTTGGAAATAGATAGGGAATAGAGTGTTATATTAACAAAAAGAAAGACTTATATTCCCATAGAAGAGACACCGCTATCGTGATATAATTCTGCATGGTAATTTTACGTGTGAAATCACTGAAATCCATCGGCTGTTAAAGCTTTTATTTGCAATGAAGAACCTGACAAAAAAGAGAAGTAAGACATTGGGAAAACACCATTTATCAATTAAAGAGATGCTTGAAACTATGAATATATCAACATGTCAAAAATGATATATATTAATATAATATACATATTAATAATTCATATTTGATATGTTATTATAATGCAAAGAGCATATTTGGCTCTATGTCATCAATTATTACCTGTGGCACTCCGCATTCTTTAGCTATCTTTGGCCATTGAGAGGCCGTGTCACAGACTTCTTCAATGATTTGTAGACCATTTTTAATATTATTCTTGGATGCACACTCTAGTAAATCGTTTTTTGTAATTTCATCAAACTTGCCATTAATAGACATTTGGTGAGTTGCCGTCCGGTTGTATGCATAACCCATATCATATGCAGGCGACAATCTCCATTTGCCTTGTTTATCCATAAGAAAGGATATGTTTTTAGTATGGTCATCTTGGTTTCTGACAACTACATTGAAGACAATTCTTCTGAACATTTCCTGTGCTTCTTTATAGGTCAGACGCAGACCACGCATGACATTGAATACTTGTTCATATGAGTATGCTCTTAACAAACGATAGTCATAATGAGCAATACCGCACAAAGTCTGCATGTGAACTTTTTCTCCATTGGAACGATCAAATCGTTTTGTGAGAAAATGTGCTCTTCCGTTCTCTTCAATCAAGAAACATTCTGTCATTTCAATACCACAAGCTTCGACCAACTTTGAGAAAGAATACTCTAAACGTCCGTAATTTTCAGTTTCTTTGAAGCCTGCGGTAGCTGATACTCCATCAAGTTTGATAAGGTAGTAATCAAATCCTGCAGGTGCATCTACTTGTCCGGAACGGACTTCACCTGTTTTTTTATTGTATGCAATAATAGCTTTGGCTCTTTGCCCACCTGCTGATGTGCCCAAGCGCAATATTTCAGCAATGGCTGCCTTCTTATCCTCCGTTAGGTTTGCATTAAAATCGGATTTCTCAGTCAATGCTTCTCTTGCAACGTTAACCAATGAGTCTAATTCAATCTTGATATCGGCATTATATAAAGTTTCGATAGCAGGTTCAAATTCCAAAGCACCCATACATCGCTTGCCCAAGAAGCATAAGGTCTCTATGGCATTCCCACTGGTTCGCCCGGTAAGCAAAAGCCACTTGTCGAATAAAGCACGTCCGTAGGTGTCCGGTAGTGAATCTGCCAACATACCGGGTAAACCTTTGAAAGTGTCTTTGTTCAAATCGCCAAAGCTATAGACACGTCCTTCTCTCGCAGGCATCATCAATGGCGATGGTTCTATTCCTCTTTTCAAAAAGTCTGTGTCATATTCAAATAAAGCTACATTATAACGGTTGTCCCATCTGACATAGCCAACGACTTGATTGTACAATTTCACTCTTGCAACATCTACCATTCTGATTCCTCCTGATTTTTTGTCTGACTGTTTTTAGAAGCGCGCTTACGTTTAGTGTTTTTTGCGGCATTCACCACTTTGAAGTATTCATTTGGACTCATCGGTTCTTCCTCAATAAGCGTATTGAATACTTCAAGTTCTCCAAGCGTGCGCAGTATTCTGAGCAAAGTATCGAATGATTTGATATTTCCATCTTCGACTCGAATAATCGAAGATAATGATAAACCTGCGCTTTGAGCCAGATTAAGCTGACTAATATTCTGCTTCAGTCTCATTTGTTTTATTCTTGCGGCTATTTTACGAATAATCTCAGCATCGGCAAGCATATAGATATTTTCCATAATATCAATATTGATATATTAATGATGCAAATATAGTAATAATATTTCAATATTGACATATAATAATTGTTATTATTTTTTGATATATTTGGCAGTTAGATTATAATCTTCACAAATTCATTTCATCATGGAAATATTTTTGTAAATTTGTATTGCAAATTATCGCCCCAAGGACGATTCTATAACGACTTTTATTCGAATAAATTCGATATAGAGATCAACAATAAAACTTCGACGAGAATATAGACCGTGTTAAAATAATATAGAATGGAACATGAAGAAATAAAAATCAGATTCGCAAGAGAAGACGAAAGTGACATTGTCTTTGAATTAATCAAAGATCTCGCTGCGTATGAAAATATGGAGGACCAGGTTTTTGCAACGGAAGAGCAGATACACGAAACGCTGTTTGTAAAAAGAGATGCCGAAGTTCTATTGGCGGAATATAAAGGGGAAATGGTCGGATTTGCTCTATTTTTCCATACTTACTCTACATTCCTCGGAAAAGCGGGTCTTTATCTCGAAGATTTGTTTGTAAAGGAAGAAGCGAGAGGCAAAGGAATCGGCAAACTGTTTTTCAAAAATCTTGCGAAAATTTCTATTGAAAGAGGATATGGAAGAATGGAATGGTGTTGCCTTAATTGGAATCAGAAATCGATAGATTTTTATTTGCATATGGGAGCAGAAAGTCTTGGTGATAGGAAAATATATAGAATTACAGACGATAAGTTTTACGATATCTAAAATTGAAATATGGAAGATAACAAGCAATCAACCGAGTTCTTCACAATAAAAGATATCGATGAAACGAACCAGTCTCAGGCTTTCGACCTTGCATGGCGGATCTTTAATAAGTTTGAAGCTCCTGAATACAGTGAAAAGGGAATCGAGTCTTTTCGTAATGCATTACATGATCCGGAGTATATCAGTCAGCTAAAGATTTATGGAGCTTTCAATAATGAAAAAATCGTCGGTGTGTTGGCTACAAGAAATAAAGGCAATCATATCGCACTCTTTTTTGTTGACGACCGTTTTCATAAAAAAGGTATTGGTAAACGACTGTTTGAAACGGCATTAAATAATTGCCTCTCAAAGGAAATGACCGTGAATTCTTCTCCTTACGCAATTGAAGTGTATCATGCTCTCGGATTCACTAATACAGATGTCGAACAAATTTCTGATGGCATACGTTACATCCCGATGATCTATAAAAGGAATTAATGAAGGGTCACTCACATCATAGGATTGTTTGTTCATACTTTATTGACTAACTTGATGCGTTCTGTATTTTTTAATAATATTTTCAACATAGTCTTGATAATCAGTTGGTGAAAAGGTTTTACCGGTAGAAAATAGAGCCTTCCCCAAATATTATTGTAATGTACCATTGTAGATGAATACAGTTTTATAGTACTTGTGTCCGTACCCTTTTCAATCATTACCGATGTTCTGAAATTCAAATGTTTGTCGTTTTCTGCCATTACGATTTCATGATCATTTCTGTCATATACATTGAATATGGAAACTTTTGAACCTTTCGAATAATGTACAGAAGGGTCTGACTTTTTTGTCTTGTCTATATTACTTCCTTTTAATCCGCAGAAACTTACGATGAAATTGCGAAAGGTGAGTAATTTATTGATCCACTCAGGACTAGAAGTGAAAAACAATTCGGTTAGATAATCAATAGAATAATTGTGCGGATTATGCATTGAAATACAATAACAATCTTGATAATCAATTTTGCCAAACGATTCATTCATTATTGAATTTGCAGGAAATTTGCAATCGGTTTTAATCTTTTTCATCTTGTAAATTTAATCCATTTTCTATATTTGTTTTCAACTCATTGATAAATCTTGCCATCGGTGCGCCATCCATCACATCATGGTCTATAAGAATCGATACATTTAATATCTCTCTAATAACAATCTTGCTATCTACGACAACAGGCTTTTTAATGATAGAGCCTATTCCAAAACATATCGGATGTACGGATATCGGAACGAACCAACCATTGATTTTCCCTATCATTCCAATAGATGTAAATGATACATTCCCCATTTTATTGAAAGCATATTTGGGGTGTTTTAATAAATAATGCCAAAAGAACAATCTAAGAAATCTTGGGAGCAAATAATAAATGCGCTCTATTTGTTTGGTTTTCTTTTGAAGAATAATATCTTTCTCTGTAAGCATTTGATTTTTTGCCATGGAAATCTTTGCTGCTATGGATTCAATGCTCATCTCATTGGCTTTCTCTATAACAAGTGGAAAGGGCACTTTTGTTCCATTCAAATTCTTTTCCACAATAATGGATATATTGATATCTTCAAAAATGATTAATTTCTTTTTCCCAATCAGGTAAGAACTTGCAGTTTCGTGTTTTTTAATCGTTTTTCCAATGACATTGATCAGCCATGCATTAAATGAAATCTTTTTTTGATTATTTTTATTATACACTCTGATTCTTCTTCTACTTTCGGTAACATCAAATTCGAGTAGTCCAACAATGTGATGTTTATGTTTCCCAATTTCACAAACATCTATACTTGCTATTCTTGAATCTGGGAATTCTTGTATTTTATAGTTCGTCATATTGCATCGGTATGTTGTGTTTCAAAAACATTTAGACTGTAAATATACGAACTTTATTCGTTAGTGAAATTAATTTAATGTGTATTTAACTCTAGCAATCATTATAGCAGGGTTGATGTTTTTTTACTCTATTGCATGTACCATATTTGTATAGTTAGGTTTATTAATAACGTCAACTAAATTCGTAACATAAACAAAATTACCGAATTATTTGAAAAGACTTGGTTATGTCAAGATTTTTGGTGAATATTGCATATAAGTTGTACATTAATTATATGAGTATGAAAAAAATACTAATTGTAATTTTACTTTATTTGATTATTCCTAAAACTGTGTTTTGTCAGAAGAATGGATTTATAAAAACGGAAGATGGTGTACTTCATTATCAAATATACGGAAAAGGGGAACCTTTGTTAATAATTAATGGGGGACCTGGCTTGGATTGCGAAGGTTTTGTTTCGCTTGCCAAATTATTATCTGATAAATATATGACAATTTTGTTTGATCAACGTGGTACGGGAGAATCAAAATTGAATAGGACTGACAGTACAACAGTATCCATGCGACTTATGGCCAAGGACATTGAAGCAATTCGCAAATATTTAAAAATCGATAAGTGGGTTGTTTTGGGACATTCCTTTGGCGGTTGGATGGCTGAATATTATGCTACTCAATATCCTGAATCCATTAAGGCAATGATCTTGTCAAGTACAGGAGGTATAGATTTAAGTATCTTAAACTATTTCACAGCTAACCTTAGAGCTCGATTAAGCCAAACGGAACGCGACTCTTTGGATTATTATAGCAGGAAATTAAAAAATGATACAACCTCTAACACAAGATATAAATGGGCAAAATATCTCGCATCGGCTTATGTTTATGATAAACAATATGTTCCTGATATTGCAAAAAGATTAGCTTTTTCACCAAATCCCATAATTACGAATCTAGTCTATAAAGATTTACACAAAACGGATTTCAATTGTAGAGAAACTTTGCGTGATTTTGATAAACCTGTATTGATTATCCAGGGAAGACAGGATATCACTGGCGATGGAGTCGCTTATGAAGTACATAATGTACTAAAAAATTCAATAATCAAGTTTGTTAACGAAAGTGTGCATTACAGTTGGTTGGAGAAAGAGAAAGAGTATAAAACTGAAGTTGAAAGGTTTATTACTTCTGTTCCACGAGATTAAAAATAAATATTAAAAGCATGAAGAATATTTTGATTCTATGCATTTTAATTTTGGGATGCAATAAGGTCGTTGCAAAAGTATTTACAGTTTCGGGATTTATTAGTGATCAGGAAATTTCAGAAGTACGGTTGGAAACTTCGGATTCGATATATGTGAATTTACTAAAAAATGGTAAGTTTACTTTTACTATACCAATTTTAATTGAAGATTATGTTTATCTGGATATAGGAAAAAAAATCCCGTTGTATGTAAAATCATATGATAATATATTTTTGGATATCAAAAAGAATAATGTTATTAAGTTTGCAGGTAAAGGATTCGAAGAAAGTAAGTTTTTATACGATAAGAATCTATTAATTAAAAAAATGGGATTTGATGATCCGAAAATGGTTGATGTAGCACTATTTTCATGTGAATGGAAGAAATTTCAAATAAAAATTGATAACGTCAAACAGATTCGCCTTAAGCAGCTGTATGATTTTAAAAGGCGATATCCGAATTTATCAGAATCTTTTTTTAATTTTGAACGACAACTTATTGATTATTTTGGAATTAATCGATTTTTTGCTTATCCCGGTTTACATGAGATGCTTACCCGAGTCAAGCCAAAACTTCCTGACGATTATTATGATTTTATTAAACGCATTGACACAAATAAAAAAGGACTTTTTATGTCCTATGAATATCAGTCGGCAATTAAATCTCTTCTTGACTTTAAAACTTCAACATTTATTGAAAAATATGCATTGGCAAAAAGACTTTTAGTAGATACTGGTTTCTTTGAAAAAATCATGTATAGTGAGTTTCTTAATTATGTGAATTTTAATGGAATTGATGATATAGATTCTATTTGTGTTGATTTTATTCAGACAGTAAGAAATATTGAGAACAAGAATAATTTGCAAAAGAGATATGACGATTGGAAGACTTTGGTAAAAGGAAAGAAAGCTCCTGATTTTGAAATAAAAGATGAAAAAGGTAATCTGGTACATCTTTCTGATTTTAAAGGAAAGTACGTTTATATAGATTGTTGGAGTTCTTATTGTGGTCCATGTATTGCTGAAATGCCGGCAATAAAGGAGTTAGCAAATAAATTAAGGTATAAGAATATTGTTTTGATTTCTGTTTCTGTTGATCAGAATAGAAAAAGGTGGCTAAGTAAAATCAAAGAATTTGATATTGATGCTATTAATCTATGTACAGGAGGTATAAGGCATAATTTTTGTCTTGCCTATAATATTAGAGCTTTTCCAAGATATATTTTGATTGATAATAAAGGATTTATCATTGATGCAACAGCTGATAAGCCGTCAGTGATTAAAGAAAAATTACACGCATTGTATCATGAAGGTGTAAAAA
>CAZKSK010000085.1:0-8487 GCA_964555225.1 uncultured Bacteroides sp. | reverse complement strand
CTAACGGAATTGTCATGGACAAAGCGGATTTTACTCCTTCGATAGACTTTACCGCAACCGTATGTCCCATACTCATTCCGGGTCCAAAGTTAGTATATGTTACACCTTTGGGAGCTAAGCTTTGCATCAAAGAACGAACGATAGAGTCACTTCCCGGATCCCAACCGGCAGATATAACAGAAACAGCACCATGCTTTTTGGCAACAGCATCCAATGATCTACGCAAATCAACTATCTTGGTATGGATATCAAAACTATCTACTGTATTGATTCCAAAAGATAAACATTCCAGTGCGTGTTCTTCCACCTTACGAGTCGGAGTTGCCAGGATAGCAACATCTACTTCCTTTAAATCTTTAATACTCTTTACAACCGAATATTCATTTAATTCTGCAGGCTTATTCGCATCACCATTCCTGCGAACAATTCCTGCTACCTCAAAATCGGGAGCTTCTTGAAGGGCTTCAAGAGTAAATTTCCCAATATTGCCATATCCTACAATGGCTGCTCTAATTTTTTTCATACTTTTGTTGGTTTTATAATACAAATTGATTAATTTAGTACGCAAATTTAACTAAAAGGAGGACTTTTAACACTTCTCCTTTCAATAATTTTTACTTTTATGGCTAAAAAGCTTATTGTTTTAAAGAATTTTTATCTTTAAATAAATAAGAGACAAACTTATGTTTTATTTTCTCTAACAAAATGATATATGATTGAATACATTAAAGGTAACATAGCAGAATTAACTCCCGCAACGGCCATTTTGGAATGTTATGGAATAGGATATGAAATAAATATTTCACTCAATACATACAGTGCCATTCAAAATTTGGAAACAACTAAACTTTATATTTTTGAGGTTATCCGTGAAGATACACACATCCTGTATGGTTTCTACGAAAAAAAGGAAAGAGAATTATTTCTCTTGCTCATTTCTGTCTCGGGTATAGGAGGAAATACGGCACGAATGATTCTTTCAGCTTTTACAGTCAATGAGTTATGTGATGTAATCAGCAACGGAAATGACAATCTGCTAAAATCAGTAAAAGGCATCGGGCTGAAAACAGCCCAGCGTGTTATCGTAGACTTAAAAGATAAAATAAAGCTCATAGGGCATATAAACGCAACAGGCACATCCGATTCTTTTGCTTCACAGACAACAAAAATCGAAGAAGAAGCTGTCTCGGCTTTGACCATGTTGGGCTTTGCTTCTACTATTTCACAGAAAGTAGTAATTGCCATATTAAAAGAAGAACCAACAGCTCCGGTAGAAAAAGTAATTAAACTGGCATTAAAAAGACTATAACATTTCAAGGTCTTGAAACATCATACGATAAAAAGCCGCTTTTTTCTCTAAAGCCAAAGGATAGGCACGAGAAGAAGAAGGCATTCTATACAGACGAATCGTCCTATTATCAAACTGAAAAGAAGAGAATTGTCCGACTTTCGGATGACTTGCTTCCAACTGTGAACAAATCGTATCAGTAGCTTTTTCTCCGGTAGTAACTATCGCCTGACACAAAGGTATCTGCTTTAATAAAGAATTTATCTGCGTGGGTTCTACAATCTCAAGAAATTTATCCGATGCATTATCCTGCAAACGACGAACAGAAACAGCCGTATCAAAGATTGCAATTCGTTTTTCTTCTAAAAAACGAATGATATCCTCTTTCATGAACTTTCGAGATTCAAGATTTACAAAATGATTTTTATTTCCAAAAAACAAATATCCATAAATTCTCCACATATCATTCTGCAAATTCGGATAATAAAAATCCATGCACCATCGCTTTTGTTGAGGAGGAAAACTCCCCAACATCAATAACAATGCATTTGTCGGAAGAAAAGGTTTCAACGGATGGTGCTCAATCGGATTTTCACTCATGCTTTTTCTTATCTTCCTGAATTTTTCGATTGATGAATCTAATCTTTAATTTGGCCTCCTGAATATCCTTTAATATTTCATGACGAGCTTTCAGCCGTTGAGCAAAATGATAAATGGAAGCAATAGCATCTTTATCCTTTTGTGATAATTCAACCGTATACTGTTTATCACCTATATATTGTACCATCATCTTGGAATCCTTATTAGTTGCAATAAAAGCAATCACATTTCCATCGGCACCATCTTGATAGTCTACCTTTTCAGTAATACCACTCAAATCTTTACTTATATAAATATCTTTAGAGACAGGAGTTTCAGCAAAAGAATCACCACACATTACTTTTACCGAGTTGTGATTTATATTTCCCCGACAAAAAATAGATGTCAATACCATCTGTCCTGATTCGCTCACTTGTGCACGAAGAAATGTCCTGCCAATACTATGCTCTACCGTTTGCGAAAGAACCAAGTAATTGCCCTCGTCCTGATATTGTTCACTCTTCTCAAAAATAAAATTTCCTTTTTGCGATTCTATTTCTTTTGTTACTTCCAGCAAAACACTATCTAAATAAGCAAGAGTGTGAGCCTGCTCCTTCAGTTCTATCTGTTGCATCAATTTTATACCCTCTTCACGAGCTTTAAAAGCTTTAGGATAAAGCAACCTAATAGTATCCAACTGCAATTTTGCAGCACTGTAATCTTTTTTTACCATCTCTTTCCGAGCAGCATCCAAACGTTCCTGCGCTTTCTGTTCAATATTTCCTCCACAAGCACAAACAGTAAGTAATACAAATAATAGAAATAACAGGTTCTTCATATTCCCAAATATTTTATATGAGCAAAAATACAATAAATTCGCTTAAAGCATCCATATTAAGCCAAAAAAACGTACTTTTGCAACTCATTTAAGACTATTTTATAATGATTGAACTTTCAGACAAAGAGCTAAAAGCAAAATTTTCGGCAAACATATTCAAGCAAATTTCAGCCGTTGCGGATGAATTGAAACTGGAATGTTATGTAGTAGGAGGTTATGTTCGAGACATCTTTCTACAACGACCATCCAGTGATATTGATGTAGTGGTTGTAGGTAGCGGTATTGCCATGGCTGAAGCTTTCGGTCAATCTTTGGGAAAAAAAGCTCATGTATCCATATTCAAAAACTTCGGGACAGCACAAGTAAAATATCATAATATGGAAATCGAATTCGTAGGTGCCCGAAAAGAATCCTACACGCACGATTCCAGAAAACCGGTAGTTGAAGACGGCACATTGGTAGATGATCAGAATCGACGTGATTTTACCATTAATGCAATGGCGGTCTGCCTTAACAACGAATATTATGGAGAATTAATCGATCCTTTCAACGGAATGTCCGATTTAAAAGACGGCATAATCCGTACACCTCTGGATCCTAATATCACATTCAGCGATGATCCTCTTCGGATGTTAAGATGTATACGCTTTGCCACACAATTGAACTTTTCCATAGAAGACCGAACCTTCGAATCATTATGTAATAACAAGGAACGAATCAAAATTATCAGTGAAGAACGAATTTCCGATGAATTAAATAAAATATTGCTTTCGCCTGTACCTTCCAAAGGATTTATAGATTTGATGCGTTGTGGTCTTCTTTCACTCATATTCCCGGAATTATCCGAATTAGAAGGAATTGAGACTAGAAATGGAAAGGGCCACAAAGATAATTTTTACCATACTCTTGAGGTAGTGGACAATACGGCGAAACAGACGGATAATCTTTGGCTCAGATGGGCTGCTCTCCTCCATGACATAGGAAAGCCGCGTACTAAACGTTTTGAACCCTCTATCGGATGGACATTCCACAATCATAACTTCATTGGAGAAAAAATGGTACCCAATATTTTCCGCAGGTTAAAACTGCCAATGAACGAAAAAATGAAATATGTTCAAAAACTGGTAGGATTACACATGCGGCCAATTGTTATTGCAGACAAGGAAGTAACGGATTCAGCCGTCCGCCGTCTTCTCTTTGAAGCCGGGAACGATATTGATGACTTGATGCTCTTGTGCGAAGCGGATATCACATCCAAAAACGAGACCCGCAAGCAACGTTTCTTAAATAACTTCAAGTTGGTTCGACAAAAATTGAAAGACATTGAAGAGAAAGACCGTATCCGTAATTTCCAACCGCCGGTAGACGGAAAAGAAATCATGCATGTTTTCAACTTGACCCCATGTGCCCAGATAGGTGCTTTAAAAAGCCTGATAAAGGATGCTATATTGGATGGAGTCATTCCCAATGAACATGATGCCGCCTATAAATATATGTTGGAACGAGCAAAAAAAATGAATTTGAAACCTGTCATCTAATCTTTATCGACCACCCATTTGCCTTGCTCCAGCTTATGCAGACGGAGTAAGGCTTCCATATAATAATAATCGGCGTAAATTATAGATACATCGATATCTGTCCCTGCAGGCATATTGCCCACACTGTGTTTCAGAAACGCAGTGTTCCTTTTACCGCATCTGTAGGCAGGACTACTCAATGTTTTTAGCATCTTAAGTGCTTCCTTCTCATATAGAGTTCCCTTCGCACCGGGTAAATAGCCGGATAATTCCAACAAGGCCGAAGCAACTATCGCCGCAGCAGAAGCATCACGAAATGCATCGGGAATATCAGGAGCGGAGAAATCCCAATACGGAATACCGTCGGCAGGCAGTTTTTTTAAATAGACATCCACTACATGTTGCACAAACTCAAGATATTTGGGATCTTTTGTCTCACGATAGACCATCGTAAATCCGTAAATAGCCCAAGCCTGTCCCCTTGCCCACATACTGTCATCACTATATCCCTGATGAGTCACCCCCTTAATGAAATTGCCCGTAATCGTATCATAAACGGCCACATGATACGAAGTATAATCAGGTCGGAACTGATATTTCATGGTTTTATCGGCATGACTCACAGCTATGTCATATAGATATTTCTGTCGTTTTCCCCCATGTTTAGCCGCCCAAAACAAAATTTCCAAATTCATCATATTGTCCATTATCGTATTATGAGGCCAATTACGAGGTTTTACTTCCCGAGGCCACGAAAGGATTGTTCCTACCCTAGGGTTGAATAAAGTGGCCAAAGTATCTGCCGTATCAATTATTATTTTTTTATAATCGGCACGTCGTGTCAAACGATATCCATTCCCATACGAAGTAAATATCAGAAATCCTAAATCATGATCATAAGCCGGAATCTTACTTAAAAAGCTCAAAGAAGCAGTGAATTTTTCAGCTTCATTCTTTATTTTGACATCCTTTGTAGCTTCATAATCATACCAAAGAACACCCGGCCAGAAGCCACTGCACCACTCTTCTTTCACCGCCTTGCTACAATGCCATGAAGACATGTTCTTACTAATATCACGAGGCATCATAGTATAATCTATGTTGCCATTCTTACTTCTCAAATCAGACAATGTTCTTCTAATCTGTTTATCACAATAACGAAGATCCTTATCCGGATTAATCGTTTTCAATGTAAAAGAAGAAACTGATAATACACTTAATAGAGCCACTGCCGATATAAAAATATTCTTCATAGAAATTTTAATTCATTATATAAATAAAAATTAATATCATATTCAATAAAAAACAAATGTATCACAGCCACTCGTTGTGATAACTTTTTATTCCCTTTACGTTTTTCTTAGCAACAGGAACAAATTTAATTGCTGCACCACCTCTGGAAATTAAGTTCAACCTCATTTTCATATGACTATTTACTTTAAAATACGAACACTTTACATGAGTCTTCGTTTTAATTTCATTACCACCATCCGTATATACCGAAGCTATATATTCAACTCCCGATTTTAAGAAATCGAGCTTGACCTCCTGCTGGGAAGATTCATTATTTGTAATGACACCCAACCAATAATCTTCTCCTTTTCTACGCATTGTCACGACTGATTTTCCCGGTGCTCCGCTTAAAATTTTACTATCGTCGAAAACGGTCGGCAAACTATCAAACCACTCCAATTCAGGTTCTGCATGAGCACGATCGGGCGTATCATACCAAAAAAGCGTTTGAAGAGGACTGAAAAAAATAAGGGAGAGAGCTAATTGATGAGCATGAGTGTTTTTTAAGCGTTGATCATAGTAACAGATTGTATAATCGGCTACTCCGTTAATCATACGGGTAAATGCCAATGTAGTATTGTGCGTAGCATCCGGCCACTCTTCATTTCCTCTGATTCCCTCCTGGGTTAACAGATTAGGATAAGTCCTGCTATACCCACTCGGACGAAATTCATCATGAATATTTACCATCAAATGATTCTTTGCAGCGAGCCGAACCATCCCATGCAGCCAAGTGGCCCATCGGTGTGAGGCGAATTCCACAAAACCGAATTTTACTCCTACCACACCCCATTGATGCAATAATGGAAAAAGAATCTCTGCCTGTTTTGCCAAAGCATGTTGATTGACATACAACCATACACCTATTCCTTTTTCTTTTCCATATTCAATGACTCTCTTTAAATCCAACTTATCAACGACTTTTGTTGCGTCTCCATCTTTACTGATACAGGGCCAATACCATTTCCAGTCAAACAAAATATAAGAAAGATGATGTGCAGCAGCAAAATCGATGCAAACGAGCCCTCCTTCTGTTGTAATGGTCGTTTCACGTATGATTTTCCCGGGTTTTACCCAATTTTCCGCATCGGTTATCTGGTTTGAAGGATTTAAATTTAAAATGATATCATTATGGTTAACCAAATCTCCGGGAGATTCTGCTGTTATAATTACTTTCCATGGAGTAGCAAAATACGTAACAAAATCGACCGAAGAGTACATAACACTTCTTAGCGTATTTTTCTTCTCCGATGAACTCTTAAACTTAGTCAGGCACCAATCATCTACATCTGCATCCGTCAGAGCAGTCCACAACCCGTTAGGTAATTCAATGGTTAAAGCTCTCTCTGCCGGATTCTTTAACCGACCGATTGGCAAACGATTATAAGGCGCCTGAGCCCATTCCGCACTCCAGGCATATGCACCCGGTTCAAAAGAATATTCCGTCAAATCTTCTGTCACCTTATGATAAATGGCACTGGGATGTTCGGGAAAATAAAAGCGGAAAGCAATTCCCTCATTATAAGCACGCACTTCAATATCCATCCTATAATTGCTCCCATCTCTCTTGGCAAAATGTAAAATAGCCGAATGATAGATATCTTTTACCGTACTACGTTCACCAAAAGGATTATGCCATTCACTCGAATGTACTCCTCTTTCTACATTTACATATTCCAGATTATCCATCCAAAGAGAATCTCTTTCTATTTTTTTTGCCAGAGCCAGTTCCCATATTCTATTGTCCAGTTCCAACCCGATTCGAGAATCTATAATTACAGGCTGTTTTTTATAATTTACTCTATAATACTCTTTCAACGTATTGTCTGTTTCCTTTTGCTGATAAAAAACAATCGTTTGACTACCATCCGGAGAAGAAACCTCCACCTCACTATCCCGGACTATATTTTGCGCCGTAACATTTACAGCCACGGTAATCAGAGCAACAAAAAAAGCATTTATTCTCCTCATAATTTCTATATTTTACCTATAGAATACGAATATAAGAAAAAAAGCACTCAACCGAGTGCTTTTTTCTATCAGATAAAGTTTTTATTATTCCCCTCTTTCTATAATATAATCCTTACCGGGATCAGTAGCCAAATCATATTCAAAGACCTTATATAGGATAGGATACTGCGGATTAATTTCTTTTGAAACAAGAGGCTTTTTTATTTGCGCTTGTTCAAAGAACAGATTCGAATTTTTCCCTTCTGCCATCTTCATGCCTTCGGCTTTTAAAGGAACGTAAGATCGAATTCTCAAGTTTCCTCCAAGACGGGAATGGATTTTAGCTTTATCGAGTTGTCCTCCATTCCAATCCATATCTACAACAAAACCACCTCGCGCTACCAAACCTTGAATACTTCCTTTTCCCCACGCATCAGGCAGAGCCGGTAACAAATGCACTGCTCCGTCTTGACTTTGAAGTAACATTTCCGTAACTCCCGCCGTATAACCGAAATTACCATCTATTTGGAAAGGTGGATGCGCATCAAAAAGATTCGGGTAAGTACGTCCATTGCTCCCCATCATCTGATCGGGCGATAACAATTTCAGAAGATTCTGAATAATCTTATAAGCATGATTGCCATCCAGTAAACGGGCCCAAAGATTTATTTTCCAACCGATAGACCATCCGGTAGCTTCGTCACCACGCTGAATCATGGTATTCTTTACAGCCTGAAACAATAACGGGTGAGTATAAGGTGAAATTTGATTGCTGGGATAAAGTCCATAAGCATGGGATATATGCCGATGCTGATCGTGAGGATCATCAGAGTCGGTCAGCCACTCCTGTAATTGATTATAACGGCCAATTTGCATAGGAGCCAACCGATCAATCATTCTTTGCAATGAATCTTGATAAGAGACCGGTTGTTTCAAGGTTTTAGCCGCCCGCAAAGCATTGCTCAAAACATCAAAAGCAATTTGATTATCCATCGTACATCCCGCAGCAGTAGAAACGCCTC
>CAZKSK010000084.1:0-8497 GCA_964555225.1 uncultured Bacteroides sp. | reverse complement strand
TACCCCGCTATATATTGTAGACGGATTCCCTGTAAGCAGCATCTCCGATATACCTACAGCCGATATTGAATCTATTGATGTTTTGAAAGACGCTTCATCAACAGCTATTTATGGTTCGAGAGGTTCAAACGGTATCGTTCTGGTTACTACGAAAAGCGGTAAAGCTGGAAAAATACAAGTTAACTATAATGCCTATGTTGGTACGAAAAAAGCCGCTACTAAAATCAAGACATTAGGTATTGAAGACTATTTGAAATGGCAATATGAAAACTTTGCATTAGGAAGCGACCTTAGTAAATTCACAGACCTTATCGGTACTTGGGACGAATTACCTTCTATTGCCAAGACCATTCAAACTACCGATTGGCAAGACGAAGTCTATGGCCGTACAGGCAATACTTTCAGTCACAATCTCAGCATCAGCGGCGGATCGGAAAAGCTTCGCTTTAATTTCGGTTATGGTCATATAAATGAAAAAGCCATTCTGCTGACATCCGATTTCCGCCGCGATAATCTAAGTCTAAAATTAAATTACGATCCCAGTAAGAAAATAAAACTTGAATTTTCCGGCCGTTATGCTCGTACTCAAGTATTAGGTGACGGACAAAGCGATGCTACTGGCGATTCCAACTCAACTCCATCCGGTTCATTCGGACGAATTCGCCATTCAATTATACAAACCCCTTTAACTCTTAACGGTACAGGTGACATTGTTCTCGATGACAATTCAATTGATAGCGGTTTGGAAGATCCTGTAACGGCATTGAATGATAACTACAAAAAACGTATACGCCAAATTTTCAACATGAATGGAGCATTCACTTGGAATGTATTTAAAAATTTCTCTCTTCGTTCGGATATCGGTCTTGATATCTATGACAATTCTTTGAGATATTTCTATGGGACCTCAACTTATGAATCTCAAAACAATACTCAAGCAAGTTACAAGAATATGCCCGTAACACAAAATACAGATGTTACTCGCCGCACTTTCCGTAATACAAACACGGCAACTTATGATTTTAAAGATCTGATGCCTAAAGACCATAATTTGAATTTAATGATCGGTGAGGAAAATATCGTAATCAAAGAAGAAAAAATTACGGCTCGCGTAGAAGGCTTCCCTACTTTTTATGATGCAGATATGGCATTCCATTTTTCTGCTCAAGGCACTCCTACAAAATATGATGATTATTACTTTCCCGACGATAAAATGGTTTCATTCTTCGGGCGATTGAATTATGATTATAAAGGACGTTATTTACTGACTTCTACATTACGTGCAGATGGTTCAAGTAAATTTGCCGAAGGAAACCGCTGGGGATATTTTCCATCTGCTGCCGTAGCTTGGCGTATCACTGAAGAAAAATGGATGGAAAATACAAAGAATTGGCTTAACAATTTGAAACTTCGTTTTAGTTACGGTATCAGCGGTAACAATAACATTCCGTCAGGGCAAACATCAAAGACCTATTCTATGACACAGAGTAGCTGGTTAAACATAGCCAATTCGTATCTGACGGCAGGAACAACCCTTAATAACAAAAATCTAAAATGGGAGACGACCCATTCATTTAATATCGGACTTGATTACGGTTTATTCAACAACCGCCTTAACGGTTCTCTGGAAGTCTATAAAAACAATGTTAAGAACTTGTTAATGGAAATGCAAGTTGCCGGCTGTGGATATAACACACAATACCAAAATGTTGGTGAAACTGAAAATAAAGGATTCGAAATCACCTTGAATTATACAGCTCTCAATAAAAAAGATTATGGGCTCGATTTCTCCTTTACTTTGGGACATAATGTCAACAAAGTGAAAAGTTTGGGCAGTATGGAATCTTACACGAAAGCTTCATATTGGGCTAGTACGGAAGTTGGAAGTGACTATATTATCAAACCGGGATTGCCGGTTGGTTCAATCTACGGTTATCACACGGATGGACGCTACGAAACAAGTGATTTCACAGGTTATACAAATGGAAAATGGGTATTGAAAGACGGTGTAGCAGATGACTCCGGCGTAGTAGGCACCGTTCGCCCAGGTACTTTAAAATTAAAAGACACAACAGGTGACAACATTGTAAATGACGAAGATAAAGAGGTTATAGGAGATGCTAATGCATGGGCCATTGGAGGTTTTAGCATCAACGCACGTGCCAAAGGATTTGATTTAGCTGCTAATTTTACTTATAGCATTGGAAATGATATTTATAATGCCGATAAAATAGATCAGACTTCTACTCGCGGAAGTCAATGGAGAAATATGAAAGATATTATGGCTTCGGGCAAACGCTGGACGAATATCGATGCAAACGGTAATCTTGTGAACGACGCTGCAACTCTCGAATCCTTAAATGCAACCACTACAATGTGGTCTCCTTATACAACGAAAGCTGTTATTCACGACTGGGCTGTCGAAGATGGATCTTTTCTCAGATTAGCCGATTTGACATTTGGATATACCTTACCGAAAAATTTAATGAATAAAGTGCATATTGAAAATCTGCGTTTTTATATGACAGCTTCCAATTTATTCTGTCTGACAAACTACAGCGGAGCTGATCCTGAAGTAGACTGTAAACGCAATTACCTGATTTGTCCGGGAGTAGATTTTTCTGCATATCCCAAGAGTCGTCAATATGTTTTTGGCATAAACTTAACTTTCTAAAATAACTACAGATATGAAAAAAATATATATATTTACACTGAATTTATTGATGTCGGGGTTAATGTTAACTTCATGTAACGATTATCTCAACACCGAAAGCGAATCAACTTATTCAGACAATGTGGTTTTTGCAAATGAAACGTTAGCTGAAGATGCAGTAATCAATATCTACAGCTATTTTGCTCAAACCAATTCACATCGTGCGCGCTATATGCCTTATTATGGAATGAATACAGATGAGGAATATTATAATGATTTAAAAAGTCCGACTTCAGATGAAAAAACATCTCTTTGTTCTTATTCGGCTTTTGTAGCAAACGGATGGATGGGTTCCGGTAGTAGTTATAATGCTTATACTTGTTTTTTTAATGGTATTGAAGCTGCCAACTGTTGTATAGAAGGAATTAGAAAATATGGATCCCCTTCAACGAGCAACACCATGGGTTATCTATTGGGAGAGTCGTTAACTCTCAGAGCACAATATTACTATGATTTGATCCGTGGTTGGGGTGATGTTCCTGCACGTTTCGAACCTGTTGCCGAAAATACAGTCTACATGGCAAAAAGCGATCGGGATGTTATTTACAAACAAATCATTGCAGATTTGGCTGAGGCTGCAACTTATCTTCCGTGGCCGGGTGCCTCAACACGCACGTCAACAACGGAACGTGTAAACAAAGCTTACGCTCTCGGTCTACGGGCAAGACTTATTTTAATGGCCAGTGGTTACAGTGAACGCCCTAAATCACTTGATGATCAGACCAATTACGAAGTTCGCAAATCAAATGATACAGAACTTACAGGCACCGCCTTACAACAAGAGGCATATACAGATTTGAAAAATATTATAGCCAATTCGGGCTGTTCGCTAAATTCTACCTACGAATCCATTTGGGACGAGCTGGCACAAGACGTAGTTTCTTCGAATCGTGAATCGATCTTTGAAATTCCTTTTGCAGCAGGACGTGGTCGTTTCTTTTATCATTTTGGCGTATATCACAAGACATCAAGTGATCATATCTCTAAATCCGGATACGGCGGACAAAATTGTGTAACTCCTACTCTATTCTATGACTATGATGCTGCCGATACCCGTCGCGATGTAAATTGCGCTCCTTATAAATGGAACAATGGGGCATATACCATGGAAGATCTGGGTACGGGTGCGGCAGCTCCAAGTTTTAACTTTGGTAAGTACGATTATGAACGAATGAATCGTCAGGTAACAAGTAATGATGACGGCGTAAATCTTCCTGTTTTGCGTTATGCAGATATACTTCTTATGGCTTCGGAAATAGCGAATAATCTCGGTGAATTGGATAATGCCAAAAGTTATCTGAAGCAAGTTCGTCAAAGAGCTTTCAATCAAAGCGATTGGAGCATAAAGGTCACAGATTATCTAAGTAAAATTACAACAGAAGAACAAATGCTCACTGCAATTCAGAATGAACGTATGTTTGAATTCCCGGGGGAAATGCTTCGCAAACAGGATTTGATACGCTGGAATATTTTAGGAGAAAACGTGAAAGAAACCGTCACTAAAATGAAAGCTCTGCATGATCGCACTGGAGAATATGTCGACGTACCAACGGTTGTATACACCCGTAATGTGAATGGGATACTTCAAGTTTACGGATTGAACCGTGGGGAAACAGGAACTCCGGAAGGTGAAGGATGGACAAAATTAGGGTATGATTTTATTACTACTGTAGTTCGGGACGATATGTTAAATAATTATTATATCAATGATCCTGACAGCCGTCAATATTGGCCTCTTTTCCAGACGGATCTAGACAGTTCAAACGGTTATCTGATAAACAATTATGGTTACAAATAAATGAACTTATAAATAAAAATGAAAAAAAGTATATTATTTTTATTCCTCTCATTTGGATTCTTCGGGTATATATCGGCCCAACCATCGTATAAGACTAATAATAATACGATTTTATTTCAGTCTCCAAAAGGTGATATGCGGATGGAACTCTGTACAGAAAATATGTTTCGCATTACAAAAAGTATTGATCAATCGTTCCGCAAAGATGAAAACTGGATGGTTGTCAAATATGATTTTGATCCTGTGAAATATACGATCCAAGCAAAAGACAATGAGGATATTATTGAAACAGCCACATTGATAGTCTCTGTAAAGACAGATCCCTGGCGCATTGCTGTGAAGAACAAGAATAGTATCTTATATGAAGAATTGTCATCAAATGCTGCAACGCCCACCAATGTGTGTGCGTTGCGGCCCGATGAACATTTTTTCGGATTCGGTGAACGAATGGATTTCCTTGATCAACGGGGTCAAAAGATACATCTCAACGTCGAATTAGGACGTGGAACAAAACCGGCCGTAGGAGGTAAAGATATCCTTCGGGCCAATTATTGTCCGGTTCCTTATTTCATGAGCAATAAAGGTTATGCTATTTTTTTCCATACGGCCTCACCAACAGACTGGGATATGGGATGGAGCAACCATGACAAATACATTTACTCTGCCCAAGAAGGGGAATTGGACTATTATTTTATAGCGGGTTCTTCCATAGAAGAAATGTTACAGGGTTATCAAACCTTGACAGGGGTCAGCCCACTTATGCCACGTTCTACTTATGGATTGCATATAGGATCATATAGTGGCGGAACTTGGGGACATGAAACAAGTGCATCCGATAAATATCCTGTTAATTTAGTCCGCCGTCTACGTCAAGAAAAAATACCTTTTGATATTTTATGGCTCGATTCTACATGGCGTTTATTCAATAAAAGATTTGGCAACGGTGGCTGTTGTTTTGAATTTAACAGCACATTCAAAAATCCTCAGGCAATGATTGATTCCATTTATGCCAATCATGTAGATATGTTCGGATTACACATTCGCGCTATCGTAGATGACGGTACTCATAATACCTTATATGAGGATGCCAAAGCAGCCGGAGTTACATTTCCTAAAGCGGATTGTGACGGCATTATAAACTTTTTTGATGAAAAAGCAGCAGATTGGTGGTGGAACAACGGAGTAATGAAAGTGGCTTCAATGGGTGTAAAATTTGTAAAAACAGATTGTGGCGGTACTCTTCGTTTTCCGGATGGAACTACTTTTGATAAAACTTTTCATGTACCGGGACTGGATACCAAAACTGGTCCGGAAGAACTTCATAACCTTTTTCCCATAGCTTATGCAAAAGTCCCTTATGAGAAATTCAGCATTTACAATAAGCAACGCGGATTCAATCATACACGCGAAGGTTATGCAGGAATCCAGCGTTATCCTTTTATCTGGGCCGGCGATTGGGGAACAGAATGGCAATGGTTTGAACCCGTCATTCGCGGAGGACTTAATATCGGTTTGTCCGGTGTAGGTTATTGGTCTCACTGTATGGGAGGATTTGAACAATATTCTCCATATGATACAGACCTTTACCTTCGCTGGTGCCAATTCGGAATGTTTAGTCCGGTCTCTATTCTATTCGGAATGGACCACCCACGATACCATGAACCTTGGACATATGGTCCCGAAGCAATGAAAATCTTTATTAAATATGATTCGTTACGCTATGCTCATATTCCATATATATATAGTAATGCTTATCGAATGTATAAATCTACACGGCCTTTAATGACTCCTCTTGTTTACGATTATTTGAATGACGAAAATACATATCAGATATCCGATCAATATATGTTCGGCCCTTCCATGATGATTTGTCCTGTCACGACTAAAGGTGCATTAAGCCGCCCGGTTTATTTCCCGGGAGGAAGATGGCTCGATTTTTGGACAGGCGAACGAATTGACGGACGGCAACGAAAATCATTTCTGACTCCTATTGACTTAATGCCGATATTTATAAAAGGCGGAGCTATCATACCTACACAACCGACTTTACAATATCTTAAAGAAAAACCGGTGAAAGAAATAACCTTAAGAATTTTTCCGGAAGGATGCTCTTCCTACGACCTTTATGAAGATGATGGAACAAGTATGGATTATCAGAAAGACATCTTTGCAATTACACATATTGAAAGTGATTTAAAAAATAACGTATGGATTTTAAATATCAATAAAACAATTGGGAAATATAAGGCACAAATACACAAATATAACGTGGAAGTATATTTGGATAATAAACCCGATTCCGTATCTTTGAATGGGAAAATAATACCTGAAAACGATTCTGCACAAAGTTGGAGTTGGGATAAGATTAAAAGATGTGCCTATATTAAAACAGACATAACAAATAAAAATCAAATTGTATTAAAAGTCAATTAGATTATGAATATTAAGAACTTAGCAGGATTATTATCGCTGACATTCATGTCGGCGATGCCTGTATCTGCACAAGTATTTGGAGAACAACCGACCTATCCCGGTCGACCCGATTATGGGGCACTTCGCTGGAGCCAAAGTTCTGCCTACTATTCCTATCTGATGTATGATCTGCATTGCAAAAATCAAGAAAGATCAAGAGAACTGCAAAATGCCTTCAACTCAAAAGAAAAGATGCAAAATTATATTGCTGATGCCAGAAAAAGACTCAACAGTATAATTGGTAATCTACCTGAACGTGGTAACCTTAACAGCCAAATTGTCGGTAAAGTACAAGGAGATAATTTTATCGTAGAAAAGATTATTTTCCAAAGTATACCCGGTAGATATGTAACTTGCCATCTTTACAAGCCTCTAGGGGTTAAAGAACCGATGCCCGCAGCTATCGAAATGTGTGGACATGGATTAAACGGAAAAGGAAACGGTTCTTTATTAGCCATGCGTATGGCAATCAACGGAATCGCTACTTTGGTCGTCGATCCCATTGCACAAGGTGAACGCCTTCAACTTATAGATGAAAAAGGAAAACCTCTGACTCGTGGTGTGACTACTGAACATACATTACTTAATCCCTTATATAATCTTTTGGGAAGTAGTTTGGCCATTCAAGAATATTTCGACAACAGTCGTGCCATCGATTATTTGCAATCTCGTAAAGATATCGATGCTGATCATATTGGTGCTTATGGATTTTCAGGTGGCGGAACACAAGCTACTTACCTGATTGCTCTTGATAAACGAGTTAAAGTGGGATGTATCGGACTGTTTTTTTCCAATCGCGCAAGAACCTTGGAAATTCAGGGTCCGTCAGATGGTTGCCAACAAATTCCCGGAGAGGGTAAAGAAGGTATAGAAATTGCCGACTTTGCTATGATGATGGCACCCAAACCTCTGATATTACTGGATGGAAAATACGATTTTGTCGATTATTGGGGAGCTCTTCAAGGTTTTGACGAATTGAAGAAATGCTATTCAATATTAGGCAGCCCCGAAAAAATAGATCAGTATTTTGCAGAAGACGGGCACGCCACTCCTACTGACGTACAAAGCAAAATGGTAAAATGGTTCAAAAAATGGCTCATTGGGAAGAATGAAACTCTGATCGACGTAAAAAATCCAAGTTGGCATGGAGAAAACATGCTTTGTACAAAAAGCGGTCAAGTAAATCTTGAATACAAAGATGCATTAAGTACAATGGATGAAGTAAAACAACAGGTAAAAAAACTCCAATACCAAAGAGACATTTTCTGCAAAAGTAATAAGACCACAATCCGTCACAAAATTTTCCAATTGCTGGGTTTGGATAACGGTTTTTCAAAGAATACCGTCCAAGCGGTACTAACCGGACATTCTGTTCTAAGGGAATTTGAAGAATTTCGCTATCAAATAAACTGTGATGGAGAAATGCCGGTAGCTTGTGTAATCTGGATACCAACCAATGCAAATGCACATTCTAAAATCGAAATACACCTGCATGAACAAGGCAAGGCAGATTT
>CAZKSK010000083.1:0-8667 GCA_964555225.1 uncultured Bacteroides sp. | reverse complement strand
GATTCTTTATATTGGGGTAGTGGATGGATATGGGATGATACTCCTCAGGATTTCCAACCCTATCTTACTCCATTGATGTTTAGTAAAGGATACGTTTCTGTTACTGCCATACCAGCCCGGCGTGGACGTTCTGCAATATTGCGAGTGCGTCCGGAATCATCCTTTTATCAGGTGGTTAATCAAACGACGAGTCGTTTGTCTGCTCCAAGTTCATTTAGTGTTACACGTAACTGGATAGAAGGGGGAAATCGGATTGTGGCTTCGGGAAATGTTATTTCTCCTGTTACCAAAACAGTAAATATTATTCATACATCCGATTTTTTTATGTCTACTTTTCTTGAACGTTTGAGAAAGAAAAAAATAGAAGTGGATTCTTGTTTATTCGGTGAATATGCAGGTGATGGGGAACCGATAGCTTCTACTTCACACAGCTTGGAGCAAGTGATGCGTTCTGCTTTGAAAAAAAGTGATAATCTTTCTGCTGAAGCTATGTTTTATAATTTGGGATATCAGCGTTCTCAAATGAAATATGTTGGAACGAAGGAGTCGATAGGAGCTATATCGGCACAAATGATTAAAGCGGGGTTAAATCCACGAGATTATCGGGTTGCAGATGGGAGTGGAATTTCGTTATATAATTATACTACGGCTTTAGCCGAAGTTCATATGTTGAAATTTGCCTATAAACAGCCGACCTTTCGGATTTTTTATTCAGCATTGCCTATAGCAGGAGTGGATGGAACATTACGTCATCGGATGAAAGGGACTTCTGCCTATAATAATGTTCATGCTAAAACAGGGACAGTAACAGGCGTAAGCTCTCTTGCAGGATATGTTACGACTTCCGAAGGGCATAATGTAGCTTTTTCCATTATTTGTACGGGTGTTCTTCGTGCCCGCACAGGACGTCTGATTCAAGATAAACTTTGTGTAGTGATGACGGAATAGGTATAATTATTTTCCGGAAATAATTTTTTTGATATCATTTAGTTTATTCAATGCCTCGATAGGAGTGAGGTAATTTACGTCTAGGTTCAATATTTCATCACGAATTTGGCACAGTATAGGATCGTCCAACTGGAAGAAACTAAGTTGCATTTCACCACGGGATTCTGCAATTTCCGTTGTCGGACGGGCGGAAATGCCCTGTTGTCGATTTTCTTTTTCCAGCTGTTTTAAGATGTCATTTGCTCGTTTTACGATACTTTTTGGCATTCCTGCCATTTTTGCCACGTGGATGCCGAAAGAATGTTCGCTGCCTCCACGTTCCAACTTACGCAGGAATATTACTTTATTATCTACTTCCTTTACTGCTACATTATAATTTTTGATGCGTGGAAAAGATTTTTCCATTTCGTTTAATTCATGATAATGAGTAGCAAATAAAGTTCGTGCATGTCCGCGGGAGTTTTCATGAATATACTCAACAATGGCCCATGCAATAGAGATTCCATCGTAGGTGGATGTCCCGCGTCCCAATTCATCAAACAGAACCAGACTGCGAGGGGAGAGGTTGTTTAAAATATCTGCCGCTTCATTCATTTCCACCATGAAAGTAGATTCGCCCATAGATATATTATCGCTTGCGCCGACTCGGGTAAAGATCTTATCTACCAAACCTATTCTTGCATTCTCGGCAGGTACGAAACATCCGATTTGTGCCATTAATGTGATAAGGGCGGTTTGTCTTAACAAAGCGGATTTACCCGCCATATTCGGACCTGTGATAATTATGATTTGTTGTTTTTCACTATCAAGCATTACGTCATTGGCAATATAATGTTCTCCCGGTGGCATTTGGGTTTCGATAACCGGATGCCGTCCTTGTTTGATATCGATAACATCACTGTCTTCAATAACAGGACGAATGTATTTGTTTTCCTGAGCTGCAATAGTAAAGGAGTACAAACAATCCAGTTTGGCAATTAAGTTGGCATTGATTTGTATGGCCGGGATAAATTCGGTGAGTGACAGGACAAGATCATTATATATTTTGTTTTCCAATATAAGTATTTTATCTTCGGCACCTAAGATTTTTTCTTCGTATTCCTTTAATTCTTGTGTGATATATCGTTCGGCATTTACCAATGTCTGTTTTCTAATCCATTCGGGAGGAACTTTTTCCTTATGGGCGTTACGTACTTCTATATAGTAGCCGAAAACGTTATTATATGCTATTTTAAGGCTTGATATACCTGTTTTTTCTATTTCACGTTGTTGTACCTGCATTAGGTAATCTTTGCCTGAATATGCGATTTTACGCAAGTCGTCCAATTCGTCATTCACACCATCCTGAATGATCCCGCCTTTATTGGCCAAGAGGGGAGGGTCGTTTTTTATTTCTTTCGCGATTCGTTCACGTACTGAAATGCATAGATTAAGTTGTTCTCCGATGCGTTTCAAATTATCATCTTTAGCCATCAGGCAAGCGGTTTTGATCGGTTCAATCGCTTGTAGAGCTATTTTTAATTGAACAACTTCACGCGGAGATACACGTCCTACCGCAACTTTTGAAATGATACGCTCCAAATCACCTATGGAATGAAGTTGTTCTTCAAGTAGATCTTTAAATTCGGGTTCACGGAAGAAATATTCTACTACATCGAGACGTTCGTTGATAGGTTTTACGTCTTTTAGAGGAAAAAGAATCCAGCGTTTCAGCAAACGGGCTCCCATTGGGCTGATTGTTTTGTCTATTACATTCAAGAGGCTGATTCCTCCTTCATTCATACTATTTAGAAGTTCCAGACTACGGATGGTATATTTATCTAACCTTACGTAACGTTCTTCTTCAATTCTGGCAAGGGATGTAATATGTCCGATATGGGTATGCTGTGTGATTTCAAGATATTGGAGAATAGCGCCTGCAGCGATTATTCCATTCTTGAGATGTTCCACACCGAAACCTTTCAGATTTTTTGTTTCGAAATGTTTTAATAGTTTTTCACGCGCCGCAATTTCTGTAAAAATCCAGTCATCCAATTCAAATGTAAAGAATTTACTACCGAAATTAGCTTCAAATGAAGTTCTTTTCCCACGTTCAAAGAGGACTTCTTTGGGATTAAAACTATTTAAAAGTTTATCTACGTAATCCAAAGGACCTTCGGCTGTGAGAAATTCTCCGGTTGAAATATCCAGGAAGGCAACTCCGCAAGCATTTTTTCCAAAATGTACGGCAGCCAGAAAATTATTTTCTTTATTGTTGAGAATATTGTCATTAATAGAAACGCCGGGTGTGACTAATTCTGTAATTCCACGTTTAACCAGCTTTTTTGTAGTTTTGGGATCTTCGAGTTGATCACAGATAGCAACACGTTTGCCTGCTCTGATCAGTTTAGGCAGATATGTGTCAAGTGCATGATAAGGGAACCCAGCCATCTCGACACCTTGACATTGACCGTTAGCGCGTTTTGTAAGTGTGATACCAAGAATATCTGATGCTATTACCGCATCTTGTGCATAAGTTTCATAGAAGTCTCCGCAGCGGAATAGCATAATCGCATCCGGATGTTTGCTTTTCAAACTATAGAATTGCTTCATCATCGGAGTCAACTCTTTTTCATTTGCCATTGCTTTGTCTCCTTATTTAGTTATTTTATTTTTCTGCTATTTTTCGTAGCCAGGGTCCTCCAATCATACAGGCGATGCCTAAAATGATAAAAGGAATACTTAAGATTTGACCCATATCAATGAATAATCCCTGGTCAAGTCCGCCTTGTTCTTCTTTAATGAATTCTACGAGAAAACGGAAGGTGAAAATAGTAGCAATACAGAATCCGAAGAAAAATCCACTTCCTACCTTCTTCTGATGTTTCTTATAAAGATACAATCCGATAAAGAAAATGATAAGGTAGGCTATGGCTTCATAAAGTTGAGCCGGATGACGGGGAAAATTTTCGCCATTTCGAACAAAAATGAATCCCCATGGAACATTTGTTGCTTTTCCCACGATTTCAGAATTCATTAAATTTCCTAAGCGGATACAACAAGCCGTGATAGGGGTGGCTATTGCTATATTGTCGAGAACTCTCATCAGATTCAATTTTGTCTTTTTTACGTAAATCCACAGCGCAATCATAAGTCCGATTGTTCCTCCATGGCTGGCGAGACCTTCGTATCCGACATATTTCCAGGCCCAACTATTTTGGGCAAAATGAATAGGAATGAATATTTCAATGAAATGTTTCAAACTTCCGAAATAATAAGCCGGATCGTAAAAAAAGCAATGACCTAAACGTGCCCCTATGAATATACCTAAAAGACAATATATGAAAAGAGGTTCAAACAGAGATTCCTTGATCTTTTGATCGTTGTATAGCTTTTTAACCATTAGGTAACCTAACAGAAGACCCATACACCAGCAGAGGGAATAATAAAGAATCGCGACGTTTCCTATTCGGAATAATTCTTTATCGGGATTCCAAATGATACTTAATAGTTGACTTATCATATTATTGGTATTAGTTTATACATTGAAACGGAAATGCATGATATCACCATCTTGAACAATATAATCTTTACCTTCTATGGCTAGTTTTCCTGCATCGCGAACAGCCGATTCTGAACCGTATTGGATATAATCGTCATATTTGATAACTTCGGCGCGAATAAATCCTTTTTCAAAATCTGTATGAATAACTCCGGCACATTGTGGGGCTTTCCATCCTTTATGGTATGTCCATGCCTTGACTTCCATTTCACCGGCAGTAATGAATGTTTCTAAGTTTAATAACTTAAAAGCCGTTTTAATCAGTCGATTTACACCGGATTCCTTCAATCCCAGTTCATCAAGAAACATTTGACGTTCTTCATAATTATCGAATTCAGCTATTTCGGATTCTGTTTTTGCCGCAACAACCAATAACTCTGCATTTTCATCTTTAATGGCTTTACGTACTTGGTCTACATATTCATTACCGTTTTTAGCACTTGCTTCATCTACATTACAAACATAAAGAATAGGTTTTGCAGTAAGTAAAAATAAATCATGTGCGATTTTTTGTTCGTCTTTTGACTCGAAAGTTACTGTACGGGCTGATTTTCCTTGATCCAGAGCCTCTTTGAATGTCTTTAATACGCCATATGTTAATTTCGCTTCTTTATCACCACCTGTTTCAGCTTGTTTCTGTACACGAGAAATACGACTTTCTATAGTTTCCAAATCTTTCAGCTGAAGTTCCGTATCAATAATTTCCTTATCGTGGATCGGATTAATTACACCATCAACATGGACTACATTGTCATCATCAAAACATCTTAATACATGAATAATGGCATCTGTTTCTCTGATGTTGCCTAGAAATTTATTACCTAATCCTTCGCCTTTACTGGCTCCTTTCACTAACCCGGCAATATCTACTATTTCAACGGTTGCAGGAACAATTCTTCCTGGAAGCACAATTTCTGCCAATTTATTCAGTCGTTCATCAGGAACGTTTATAACTCCTACATTGGGTTCGATTGTACAAAAAGGAAAATTTGCAGCCTGTGCTTTTGAACTGGACAGGCAGTTAAACAAAGTGGATTTACCCACATTTGGCAATCCTACAATACCACATTGTAAACTCATATCTTGTTTTCTGTTTTTTTTATTTCTTTTGACATGCAAAGATAACGATTCATTTTGAAAATAAGTTCGCAGTTAACTTATTATTCGTATTTTTGCTTTCGATTATGAAACAGGCATTTATTAAATTACACCTTTCTATCCTTTTAGCAGGATGGACGGGAGTCTTCGGACGATTGATATCGTTGAATGAAGGATTATTGGTCTGGTACCGCTTGATGTTGGCGTCGGTATTGTTTTTTTTATTTCTGGCGGCCATAAAGAAACTTCATAAAGTGCCTTTTAGAAATGCTTTATTAATGGCTTTAACAGGTTGTTTATTAGCATTGCACTGGATCTTTTTTTATGGCAGTATAAAAGCTTCTAATGTTTCTATCGGTGTGGTTTGTTTTTCATCAATCGGATTTTTCACAGCTTTTCTTGAACCTTGGTTCAATCATCAGAAAGTTCTATTTAAAGAAATTGTTTTTAGTTTATTGACGCTATTGGGCATAACTTTAATATTCAGTTTCGACACCCGTTACAGGGTAGGTATCGGTTTAGGTATTTTTTCTTCCTTGCTTTGTGCATTATATACATTGGCAAATAAAAAAGTTTCAAGGGGAGAAACTGCTAGTACGGTTTTGTTATATCAGTTTTCCGGCGGATTTATAGGAGTATCATGTTTATTGCCTTTTTATTTATATTTTTTCCCCGTGTCAACTTTACTTCCGAGTCCTAAAGACTGTTTTTATCTTGTCTTTTTCGTTGTGTTCTGTACATTGATAATGTATATTCTTCAGATTCAAGCTTTAAAAAAGATATCGGCTTTTACCGTCAATTTAAGTTATAACTTGGAGCCTGTATATAGTATAATAATTGCAATGATTATTTTTAAAGAAGCAAAAGATTTAAATGTGTCTTTTTATTTCGGTATTGGTTTTATTATTCTTTCGGTTTTATTTCAAAGCTTCAGTGTGTTGCATAGTTTCCACTCCGCTAAATGAAAAAACCGATAACTTCTTTGTTATTGGAAATTATCGGTCTTTTTTATATTGACTTTTAATAACTGGATATTTGTCTCATAGATAATTCCACTATCTTCATATCTCGATCCAGACGTATAGTAACCGAGTAGTTTCCAAAGGTCATTTTCACGGTTTCTGTTCGATCTATTTTTTCATCTACCGTACAATTGACGGAAAATCCTTCGTCCCCGCTGGCTGATTTTGTTCGTTGTATAGTGGCTCCATCGTTTACGGTGAAAGTGATGCTATTTATATCAGCATCTTCATGTATTTTATTCATGTAGATAATAACGTCTGCTTTGGTCGCATTTTTCTTATTCAAGAAAGAAGACATGATAGGAGCGATATAATTGGTCAATTCGTCTTGATCTTTATTGGCTAGGCAGGTGAAAAATGATTGAATATTTGATATGGCAGCAGTTTTTTCCGTATCATTTACTTTTAGATTGTTTAATTTTGAAATCATATCTTGAGCTTCAGAAGCATGACTGCCATTAGGTACTTTTTCCAGATATAGATTATATAAATCTGCCTGATTCATTCTAATAGCCTGATCCCATAAAAGTGAATCGACTTTATTGGTCGCTAATGTTTTTAAAGGACTACCTGGATTATTTTGAATGTAATCCAAAAAAGTTTGGTAATCTGTAGAAGCTTCTATCATATTCCATTTTTCTAATGCTTGTACTAGTTTTGTCCTTAGAGTCTTAGCATCTTCTGCATGTTGTCCGTTAGGGAATTCTGATATAAAATGATCGAAGTCGATTACATTGGTGGATGTTTGTAATTGTGTCCAGGCTGCATTTTCCTGTTCTTTTACCGTATTTGTATGATAGATAAAATAAACACTTCCTATAACAATAATTAGGATTGCAGCAACAATAGAAATAATTGTAATTTTTTTCTTTTTCTTTTTTTGTTCTTCTTTCTTTTCCCCTTCTTCTTTGATTGGGAAACCACAATTCGGACATTTATCCACATTTTTAGGGACATCGTTACCACATTCCGGACATTTTATAATGTTCGTATGGATAGGGTATCCGCAATTTGGACATTGCTCGGCCATATCAGATACTGACTGACCGCATTCTGGACATTTGATGATAGCCATATTTTCTTTTTTTTATTTTTATGTAAAAGCAGTACAAACATAAATAATCTTTTGCAAATATCAAGCGTTTTGATATTGGTTTTTATTTTTAAACTAAAATATTCGTTACCTTTGCTGCACTTTTAAAGTGAAAACGTCATGATACGTTTGTTTAACGGAAAAATATTCGTTTGTTGTTTATTGTTCTTCACGATGTCTTTATCTACGCATGCGCAAGATCCTGATCCTTTACCACTTCCCTCCATCCCGGAAGAAGTGATAAGCGATTCTTTGCGAGCTTTAATAAACATTGATGTTGATTCCTTAACCAATAAGATATTGGGACCTAATGTTGTGGAGTTCTGTGGAAGTCCGGTTGATCTTGACCGTAGAGATAGAAATGCAAAGCTACGTAGAGAATTGGAGGTTATGTCTCGTTATTCATCAGTCCTTATTGCACGTGCCAATTATTATTTCCCACGAGTGGAACCGATTTTAAAGGCCAATAATATTCCTGATGATTTTAAATATTTAATGGTTGTTGAAAGTTTCATGGATCCTAATGCCGTTTCTCCGAAAGGTGCAGCCGGATTATGGCAGTTTATGCCTAAAACAGCTGAAAATTACGGACTTGTTGTCAATAATAGAATAGATGAGCGTTACCAGACGATTAAAGCAACCGATGCCGCTTGTCGATATTTAAGAGCTGCATATGAAAAATTTGGTGATTGGGTAGCTGTTGCCCAGTCTTATAATATAGGGCAGGCACGAATAGAAGGAGCATTAGCCAGTCAGGATGTAGACGATGCTATCGATTTGAAATTAGTGGATGAGACAAATCGGTATGTTTACCGCATATTGGCTACTAAGATTATATTTACGAATCCTACTAATTTCGGAGTTAGTAACAATGCATTATATTATAAACGATTACAGCAATTAATGCATCAACTTATTTGGTAATTTAATGTGCCTCCAGCCAATTTTTCCCCCAACCGCAATCT
>CAZKSK010000082.1:0-8716 GCA_964555225.1 uncultured Bacteroides sp. | reverse complement strand
ATATTTAAGCAAAGAAGCTGAACATGTTAAAGGATTTGCTAAAGAATGCGCTGTAGTAACCCATTACAGATTAAAAAATGCAGAAGATGGAAGTGGTATTATAGTTGATCCTGCAGCAAAATTGGATGAAGAACTAATTATCCGCCCCACAAGTGAAACCATTATCTGGAGTACATATAAAAATTGGATTCATTCCTACCGAGATCTCCCTATCTTATGTAATCAATGGGCAAATGTAATGCGTTGGGAGATGCGTACTCGCTTGTTTCTCAGAACCGCTGAATTTTTATGGCAAGAAGGTCATACGGCACATGCAACTCGTGAAGAAGCCGAAGAAGAAGCCATTAGAATGCTAAACATATATGCTGAATTTGCAGAAAAATGGATGTCTATTCCCGTAATAAAAGGAGTCAAATCGGCAAACGAACGTTTTGCCGGTGCATTAAATACTTACACTATTGAAGCGTTAATGCAAGACGGAAAAGCATTGCAAAGCGGAACATCCCATTTCCTAGGACAAAATTTTGCTAAAGCATTTGATGTTCAATTCGTTGATAAAAATAACAATATGGATTATGTATGGGCTACATCATGGGGCGTTTCTACGCGACTAATGGGAGCTTTAATCATGACACATTCGGATGACAACGGGCTGGTTCTTCCACCGAAATTAGCTCCGATTCAAGTCGTAATTGTCCCCATATACAAAAATGAAGAACAACTCAAACGCATTGATGCAAAAGCAAATGAAATCGTCGATAAACTGAAAGCAATAGGAATATCAGTTAAATATGATAATGCTGACAATCGCCGTCCCGGATTTAAGTTTGCCGACTATGAACTGAAAGGTGTTCCTGTACGTTTAGTTATAGGAGCACGCGATTTAGATAATAATTCCGTAGAGATTATGCGTCGCGACACATTGGAGAAAAGTTCTGTATCACTCGATAATATAGAAAATTTTGTTGAAAAATTACTTAATGAAATTCAAGATAATCTGTTCCAAAAAGCATTAAATTTCAGAAAAGCAAATACTTTTACGGTGAACTCGTATGACGAATTCAAAGAACAAATAGAAAAAGGAGGTTTCATTTTAGCTCATTGGGACGGAACTACCGAAACCGAAGAACGTATTAAAGATGAAACAAAGGCAACAATACGCTGTATCCCTTTTGAAGGTGACATGACTCCGGGAAAATGTATGGTCACGGGAAAACCATCGGAACGTAAAGTTTTGTTTGCGCGTGCCTATTAAAAATATTTTATATTAATAAATAAAGGAGCATTTGCATATTTACAAATGTTCCTTTTGCTTTATTAAGAATATCAAGCAGGAAATCCATCACGTTCAACATATGCGACTATATCTCCTTTATTAACATAGTCACCTTGCTTAATACAGATTTCCGTCAAGCGACCGTCAAATCCGACAGATATCGGTCGAAACTCCCCCCAAGGAGTAGAAAGAATACAGAATTGCTCATCCTGTTTATATTTTCTACCTATATAGGGTTCGATTGAAGGTCCATCTACACTTACTTCATATAAAATTTGACCTCTTGCATCAGCAATAATCGGATCGGCTTTTTCATGTTTGATCTTTAAGATTTCATCCGGATCATATCCTTTTTTTGCAAAAGACGCATCTTTCATCCGTTCTAATTCCTCTAAAAAACGTTTTTTAGCAACCCCACTCTTATAATCACGATACTGACTGTCATGCATGGCAAGTTCAAAAAGTTCTTCATCATCCTGACCATAATCCCAACCATTTTCATCCATTTCTTTTCGATACTGATCCAATACATCAGGATAATAACTTTGAGGATCCGCATCTGAAAATTTAAGACTTTTACTTTTGGCCAATTCAATGATCTCAGGAGCTAAAGGACCGGGTAAACGACCACTCTTACCAAGAATCATATCCCATGTATGGTTATCAATCATAGAAAAACGAGATTCACCCTTAGCCATCTGCATTAAATTCATTAACGCTATATTTTTTACATATTGACTAAATGGAGTGACTAAAGGAGGATAACCTAATTTTGGCCAAACATAGGCAACTTCATCAAACAGCATAACAAGTAAATCATCCAAACTTAAAGGATTCTTTCCTTTATCCTTTAAAATCATATTAATGCCCGAACGTACACCTTTCAAATCTGCCATCATTGAACCCATCATACCACCCGGTAACCCACAACCTAACAGTAAAGATGAAGTAAGTTTATTACTGGGATCCATAAAATAGCCAAGGAAATCATCAATAAATTCCTGTGTCAGACTACGGGCACGCATATATGCCTTCATATTTATTTCGGGAACTTCAAACCCCGCATTCTTTAACATACTCTGTACAGAAATTATATCCGGATGAACCTTCCCCCATGAAAGAGGTTCCATCGCCGTATCGATAATATCTGCTCCATTCTCACAAACTTCCAACATGGAAGCCATAGAAAGTCCCGGCCCGGAATGGCCATGATACTGTACGATAATATCGGGATGTTTCGTTTTAATATATTTTACTAATCGTCCAAGTAAAACAGGCTGCCCTATACCGGCCATATCCTTTAAACATATTTCAGGAGCTCCTGCGTCTATAAGTTGATCAGCTATCTTTGAATAATATTCTACCGTATGTATAGGCGAACTTGTAATACAAAGAGTAGCTTGAGGTATCATTCCGGCATCCAGTGCGTAATGAATGGAAGGAATTATATTTCTAACTTCATTCAGCCCGCAAAAGATTCGAGTTATATCTGTTCCTTGCGCTTTTTTGACTTTATACATTAACTTACGTACATCTGCAGGAACAGGATACATCCGTAATCCATTCAAGCCACGATCCAACATATGAGTCTGAATTCCTGCTTGATTAAAAGTTTTAGTAAATGTCCGCACAGACTTATTAGGATTTTCGCCATAAAGCAGATTAACCTGTTCAAATGCTCCACCATTAGTTTCTACACGGGTAAAACAACCCATATCAGCTATTACAGGTGCTATTCGTTCTAACTGATCGGCCCTCGGCTGGTATTTACCGGACGATTGAAACATGTCACGATAAACCAAACTAAACTGAATTCTTTTTTTCATATATAAATAACTTTAAGTAGGAAAAAAAATCAAATCATCCTTTCGCAAAATTAATTAAATATTTTAAAAGCTTTTTCGTTTTTTATAAAAAACGAATAATTATTTTTTATTATGAAAATCTTCGTTTTTAAGGATTGGAAGGCAAAGATGATATTTCACGGCTAATAAACGAGTTACAAAAACGCTTAATCCGCTAATAAGCTGCAAAGCGACTTCAGATACTCCTATCTTTAGACATAATCCATAAATAATTCCACCTATTACACAAGCCATTGCATATATTTCCTTTCGAAAAATCAAAGGAACTTCATTGATAAGTACATCACGAATCACACCTCCTGCTGCTCCGGTAATACATCCCATAATTATTGCCACCCAAAAAGGATAACCCAAAACAAGCGTTTTATTGATGCCAACTACAGTAAATAAAGCCAAACCGATAGAATCAAAAATAAAAAAAGTACTATTTTGACTGATAAGTTGTTTATTAAAAATAATTACCCAAATTAACGCGATGGCAGAACATATTAAATAAATGGGATCTGTCATCCAAAAAGGAACTACGCCCAGCATAACATCTCGAATGGTTCCCCCACCTATGGCGGCTGCAACTCCAACTACATATGCCCCAAACCAGTCAAATCGTTTAGCCGAAGCTAAACGTATTCCGGAAATAGAGAAAGCAAATGTTCCTAAGAATTCCAAAACTTGCACAAATGTAGGCCACTCAAAATGTATCATACAGCTACATTATTTTGCGGATGTCCTTCTATAAATTTTTTTAAGTTTTCAATAGAAATATTCATCAATCGCACGCGGGCTTCACGTGTAGCCCAAGCTATATGAGGAGTAATAAAACAATTTTTGGCAGATAGTAAAGGATTATCTTCTTTCGGAGGTTCATTAACCATAACATCCAGTCCTGCAGCATATATCTTATCTGAATTGAGGGCCTCGGCCAAATCGAATTCGTTGACCAATGGTCCTCTACCCGTATTAATCAATATTGCAGAATTTTTCATCTGTCCAAGTCGATAAGCATTTACCATTTCTCTTGTATCTGAAGTAAGAGGACAATGAAGACTCACTATATCCGAAACCCTGAACAATTCATCAAGTGTCGTTTTATGAATGCCTTCGGGCAAAGACGATTGAGACTTGGAAGTAAAAGCCATAACTTTCATTCCCATGGCTATCGCAATCTTTGCAGTTGCCATTCCCGTATGTCCCAAACCTACTATTCCCATCTGTTTGCCTGCCAATTCAATCAAAGGAGAATCCCAATAACAAAAATCTTCATTAAGGCTCCATCGCTTCTGTCGGTTCTGTTTCGCATAAGAACCGACTCTTTGCGTAATATTCAATATATGTGCAAAAACCATTTGCGCAACAGACATGGTGCTGTAAGCAGGTATATTGGATACTACAATGTTTTTTTTCTTAGCCGCCTCTATATCAACCACATTATAACCGGTAGCAAGCACCCCAATATATTTCAGGTTCGAAAGTGCATCAATTGTTTCTTTATTAAGAATAACTTTATTGGTCAGCAAAGCTTCCGCATCTTTAACTCTATCCATTAATTCTTGTGGAGAAGTACGATCATAGACTGTCAAGTCTCCAAGTTCTTTCATTTCATTCCAAGACAAATCTGCAGGATTTGCCGCATAACCGTCTAATACAACAATTTTCATATTCGTCTTATTTTTCAAATCTGTTTTTCCAATATAAATTCATCCTCTCTTTCAATTTTTCTTCCTGAGGATTTTCCTGAGGATACCAAAAACGTTCGTCACCTGCTCCATCCGGCAAAAATTGCTGTTCTACAAAATTTCCTTTATAATCATGGGCATATTTATATCCTTCATGGTAGCCTAAATCTTTCATCAACTGAGTCGAAGCATTTCGTAAATGTAATGGAACGGGTAAATTTCCGGAAGATTTCACATATTCTAAAGCAGCAGCAATACCCATATATGTTGAATTGCTTTTCGGACTGGTAGCCAAATAAACCGTAGCTTCCGCCAAAGGAATACGGCCTTCGGGCCAACCAATTTTCATACAAGCATCAAAACACGCATTAGCCAAAAGCAACGCATTCGGATTAGCTAGGCCAATATCTTCCGAAGCTGAAATCACAAGACGTCTGGCAATAAAAGCCGGATCTTCTCCTCCTTCTATCATACGAGCCAACCAATAAAGAGCTGCATCGGGATCACTCCCACGAATAGATTTAATAAATGCTGATACTATATCATAATGTATCTCTCCATCCTTATCATAAGCCAACGGATTTTCTTGCAGCCGTTCCATCACTTTCTTATCAGTGACTATCACTCCATGTTCTCCGTCGGCCTCTACTACAAGTTCTATAATATTCAGAAGTTTACGGGCATCCCCACCTGAATACCGAAGAAGAGCGTTCGTTTCTTTAATTTGAATATCTCTTTCCTTGAGTATTGTGTCTGTCGTAATAGCACGATGAAGAAGTTCCAAAAGGTCTTCTTTATCCAAAGAATGAAGGACGTAAACTTGGCATCGCGATAACAACGGTCTGATTACTTCAAAAGAAGGATTTTCCGTAGTGGCTCCTATCAATGTCACGGTTCCTTTCTCTACGGCACCGAGCAAAGAATCTTGTTGTGATTTACTGAAACGATGAATTTCATCAATAAAAAGGATAGGACTTAATTGATTAAAAAAACGATTGTTCTTAGCTTTCTCTATAACATCACGAACATCTTTAACACCCGAAGAGACAGCACTTAACGTATAGAATGGAGTTTCCAACCTACTGGCAATAATACGAGCAAGTGTAGTTTTTCCTACACCCGGTGGCCCCCAAAGTATAAAGGACGAAATGTGTCCGGATTCAATCATATTACGAAGAATAGCACCCTTCCCAACCAAGTGCTTCTGTCCCACATATTCATCCAAAGTCCTAGGCCTCAAACGTTCAGCTAAAGGTTGTGACATATTTATAAATCTTTCTTTTTACAAAAATAATGAATAGTCTTTTCATCTCCTAACATTTTACACAAAAAAACCGGCTATACTCACGTATAGCCGGTACATATAAACTTAACTCTTAATAATTGGAATATGTTTATTTTAAAAAGGGATCTATTTATTTACATCCTCCTCCCAAAGCTTGATAAAGCAAAATATAACTTTGCAGTTCATCAAAACTATTGGATAAATCATTTAACTGGGCGGATAATAAATTCTGATTCGCAGTCAATACTTCCAAATAAGTCGTACTGCCATTATCCATCAATAACTTAGTACTATTAACAGCCGTTGTTAAAGCGATAATCTGTTTTTTATAATATACTTGTTTTTCACGGGCTGTTTGCATCTGGCTTAAGTCACTGTTGACTTCCGTCCCTGCATTAAGTAATGTTTGTTGAAAATCCAACTTGGCCTCCTCTTGCTGTGCCTTACTAATTTTATATTGAGCGACCAACTTTCCTCCCTGAAAAATAGGCTGGGTCAAAGAACCGACCGCGGTCAATATCATCTTGCCGGGATTAACAATACCCAGACCTGAACTATTCGTCCAACCGGCCGTTCCACTCAGACTGAGAGACGGATAAAAAGCGGAACGAGCCTCATTCGTAGCATAAAAAGCAGCAGCCAGAATCTGCTCGGAGCGTTTTACATCGGGACGTTGAGCCAAAAGATACAAAGGAACACCTTTCTCAGTAAAGTTAGCTACATCCAATTGATCCGGATTCCATTCATTACGCTCAATATTATGAGGAACATCGCCCAATAATGCACTAAAACTATCTTCCAAATCTTTAATGTTTTTCTTCAAGTCCGCTACAGAAGCACAAACTGACAGATAACTGGCTTGTGCCTGAGAAACTGAAGCTTCATTGGAACTCCCGGCCTCCATTAAAGCACGATAAGTCTCAACCAACTGCTTCCAGTTTTCCATCGTCTTCTCCGAAATTTTCAACTGGGAATCAAGCAATAACAAACTATAATAATCATTAGCAATCGTAGCAATTAATTGTGCCTGAACTGCCTGTCTATAGTTTTTTGTCTGTTCCAATACTGCTTTAGAACGTTCCTTGGCATTACGAAGTGATCCGAAAACATCCAATTGCCAACTGGCAGCAACCGGGAGGCTATAAACCTTACTGGGAGTTTTGTTGTTGAAACTACTTAAGGTTCCGGTAGGTGATAAAGAAAAAGTAGGCAGAAAAGCAAGTCTGGCCGCCGTTAAGGAAGCTTGTGATTCAGTCACCTTTAATTGAGCTGTTCGTAAATCAGAATTATTTTTCAAACCTTGTTCGATAAGTTTCTGCAATGCAGGATCCGTAAAAAATTCCTGCCAGGCAGGAAGAGTATCATTACTCTCCTGCACTACCGTTAGTCCGGTAAGATTTTGTATTTTCACGTCTTCCGGACGATGATAAGTCGTATATATTCCGCAGCTGCTCAACATAGAAACTACGGAAATTGCATATAATATTTTTTTCATGTTACTTTTCATTTTCTGGTTTGGACGTTTTCATTTCAATTTCATCTCTTTCTTTTTCCAATACCACTTGCGCATCCGCCTCTTCTTTTAATGCGGGACGAATCTTTTCCTGTAAAAATTCAAAAACGATAAACATCACAGGAACAACAAACAGTAAGGCCAAGGTCCCGATTAACATTCCTCCAACAACACCTGTGCCCAATGAACTGTTACCATTGGCACCTGCGCCGGTTGAAAACATCAACGGCAACATACCGAAAATAATAGTAAGGACAGTCATCAAGATAGGACGCAAACGGACCTGAGCAGCAGAATATGCCGCTTCAACGATACCCATACCTTTTCGTCGGCGTTCTATAGCATACTCTGTAATCAAGATAGCCGTTTTCGACAATAACCCGATCAACATAATTACACCCGTCTGCAGATAAATATTGTTCTCCAATCCAAATAACTTGGCAAATAAGAAACTTCCCATCAAACCAAACGGAACAGAGAAAATAACAGCAAACGGTATCAAGAAACTTTCGTACAAACAAGACAAAATCAAGAAAATAAGTATCACACACACAGCGTAAATAAATACCGTAGAAGCCCCACTCTTTTGGGATTCCTCACGTGATATGCCTCCATAATCGAAAGAATATCCGTCTGGTAATGTTTGCTTTGCGACTTCTTCTATTGCCTTCATAGCTTCGCCTGATGAATATCCGTTTGCCACATTCACATTACATGAAATGGAACTGAATAAATTGAAACGTGTAGCAAGTTCCGGACCTAAAGTTTTTTTCAGTGTTATAAACTGACTGAGGGGAGCCATTTCACTTCCGTTACGCACAAACATATTGTTTAAGGATTGTTCGTCTAAACGATATTTCGGATCTGCCTGTAGCATGACACGATAAACCTTTCCGAATTCATTAAAATTACTTATATAGGAACCACCGCAATAACTTGATAAAGCATTTAAAACCGTAGATGGAGAAATTCCTGCACGCATACATTTTGCAGCATCTACATCTACTGAATATTGTGGAAAATTCATTGCATAAGACGTATAAGCCATAGCTATCTCGGGACGTTTGTTCAAAGCTCCTAAGAACTGCATGGAAGTTGCATAAA